>NZ_NUQC01000042.1:0-50434 GCF_002585125.1 Bacillus sp. AFS029533
CTTCAGCCTCCTCGGCAAGCCTGGGGGGTCTTTAGCCTTCCCGCTAAACCCATAGGAGTCGAGCACCCCTCCATTCCAATCAACTTATTCATCAAAAAAAGTCTGCAATAAACTCTAATCAAATAGCCTTTACTTAGAATAACCTTAATAGAGTGTAATAAAAATCTTGTAGCTCAACTAATGTCGAACTTTAATTAAAGTAATCAACGGAATTTGATTTCTAAAAATTTGCATTTAATATTTTTAACTTCTGAAAAAAATAATTACTAGTGATTATTAGAATCATAAAATTGCTCAAAATATTTACATTTAAAACCATAATAAATCATCTAAAAATTGATTTTTCATAAATAAGTTCAATTTATTATCTGTTTTCCTAATTGACCATTTTATATTTTAAACATTCTGAAGAAGTAATACTATTTGAGTATTACTTTTTTTTTATGAAAAAACTATCATATTTACCAAAAAATGTAACATTCTAATTAATGTGTTTTTATAGAGCCAAGATTGAAAGTAAGCGTTTAATTTAATATGACATTTGTCATCTTTTTCATATGACGCCTGCTACTACCACTTGGAAAAATAACTTATATAATTAGGATAATATAATAATGAAAAGTTACAACATTAGGAAGGAACTTCTAAATGTCAAAAGAAAATCAAAAGAGTTTACGAAAACAAATTATTCCTTATGAAAAATCAAATTTAAAAGCTAGTATTTGGCAAATGATTAATACTTTTATTCCATTTATCTTTTTATGGTATCTTGCTTATAAAAGTATTTCTATTTCAGTAGTATTAACAATTTTTATTGATATTGTTGCTGCACTATTCCTAATCAGGATATTTATTATCTTCCATGATTGTTGTCATCAATCATTTTTTAAGAATAAAACAGCAAATAAAGTTCTAGGCACAATTACAGGCGTTGTGACCTTATTTCCTTTCAGCCAGTGGAAGCATAGTCATTCGATTCATCATGCGACAAGTGGTAACTTAGATAAGCGCGGAATTGGAGATATGTGGGTTTTAACTGTTGAAGAGTACGTTGCAGCATCATCCTGGACAAAAATACAATATCGTCTATACCGTAATCCATTAATCATGTTTGGTTTAGGACCAATTTATATCGTATTAATTTCAAATCGATTCAATACAAAAGATGCAAAATTAAAAGAAAGACTAAACACTTATTTAACTAATATTTTAATTGTTGGGGTATCAGCGTTATTTTGCTATACAATAGGTTGGGAAAATTATTTATTAGTGGAAGGTCCGATCTTTTTCATTTCTGCAGTATTAGGAATTTGGCTTTTCTATGTACAGCACCAATTTGAAGACACTTATTTTGAAGAAGATACGAATTGGGAATATGTAAAAGCAGCAGTTGAAGGAAGCTCTTTTTATAAACTTCCAAAATTATTGCAATGGATTACTGGTAATATTGGATACCACCATGTTCATCATTTAAGTCCAAGGGTACCAAATTATAATTTAGAGTCAGTTCATAATAATACGCTTCCATTACAAAATGTACCGACGATTACACTAAAAACAAGTTTAACATCTTTGAAATTCAAATTATGGGATGAAGAAACAAAGCAATTTGTAGGATTTAAAGATATAAAATCAATCTATAAAGTAAATCGCGAAAGTTCAGACACTGTCTGAACTTTCGATGTATTTTATAAAGAATAACTTTGCTAAAATATGATAAGATTGTTAAAGAAGGTCACAAAATGTTTGAATAATGAGGTAAATTTATGTTTAAAAGATATTTAGGCTTCCTAAGAAGTACCGGAATCTCACCATATATTTGGACAGTTTTAGGAATCTCGCCATTTTATTTTATTTTTCTTTCTGCTCATTCCACTTTAAGAATCATAATAGGAATTTTACTAACAATATCATTTTTTATAATCTATCGATTGGCGTACATATCTAAAGGGTGGTCAATTTTTCTGTGGTCATCAATCTTAATCATCATTTCCACTTCAATGAATATACTTTTTAGTTATGTATATTTTGCATTTTTTATAGCTTATATGATTGGAAAGAGAAAAAATCGAGCTACATTTTTAACTTTATATATCCTTCATTTAGTCATCACTACAATATCAATCAACATCACGATTATCCTTCAAGAAGAATTAATAATTAGGCAGCTTCCTTTTATTATCATCACTTGGATTAGCGTTATTTTATTACCATTTAGTCTCTACAGTCGAAATGAAAGAGGGCAATTGGAAGAAAAGCTAGTAGATGCTAATAAACGTATATCAGATCTAGTAAAACTAGAAGAACGTCAAAGAATTGCTCGTGATTTACATGATACACTAGGTCAAAAACTTTCACTGATTGGCTTAAAAAGTGACTTAGCTAGAAAATTAATTACAAAGGATCCAGATTTAGCTCAAAATGAATTAAAAGATGTACAACAAACGGCCAGAACAGCTTTAAATGAGGTTCGAAAAATCGTTTCTCAAATGAGAGGGATTCGAATTAAAGATGAACTAGTAAGGATTAAGCAAATTCTACATGCGGCTGAAATTACAGTTGAATGTAACGAAAACTTTCAACTTTCAAATGTTTCCTTACTTACAGAAAATATTGTTAGTATGTGCTTAAAGGAAGCCGTAACAAATGTAGTAAAACATAGTAATGCCACTTTATGTAAAATATCTATTAAACAAATGAAAAATGAAATAATTTTTTCGGTAATAGATAATGGAGTTGGTTGTAAATCGGATAAGTTTACATCAGGTTATGGGTTAATTGGAATGAAGGAACGACTCGAATTTGTGAATGGGACATTAGAGATAAGCTGTGAAAACGGAATGACTTTAATTATGACAGTTCCAATCGATGTTAAACAAATTGAAGTGGAGGAACTAGTATGATTAGGATCGTAATTGCTGAAGACCAACGAATGCTATTAGGTGCTCTTGGTTCTTTACTTAATCTAGAAGATGATATGGAAGTTGTTGGTCAAGCATCAAACGGAGAAGAAGCAGTTAAACTAGTCAAGCAATTACAACCTGACGTTTGCATAATGGATATTGAAATGCCTGGTAAAACTGGACTTGAGGCCGCAGAAGAATTAAAACCTTTAAATTGTAAAGTGATTATATTAACAACTTTTGCTAGATCTGGTTATTTTCAAAGAGCATTAAAAGCGGGTGTAAAGGGCTATTTATTAAAGGATAGTCCAAGTGAAGAGTTAGCAAGCTCAATTAGAAGTATTATTGCCGGTAAGAGAATCTATGCTCCAGAACTTATGGATGATGTATACGCCGAAGAAAATCCGTTAACTGACCGAGAAAAAGAAGTTTTAGAACTAGTAGCGGATGGTAAGAACACACAAGAAATTGCGGATGAATTGAGTCTAAAAACAGGAACAGTTAGAAATTATATATCTATGATTTTGGACAAATTAGAAGTTAAAAATAGAATCGAAGCTATAAAACAATCAAAAGAAAAAGGTTGGTTTAAGTGAAGCTAATGGCAGGAAGAATAAAAAACAAGAAAAGCAAGTAGGGAAAGAATTGAAAACAAAATTTTTCAATCCTTTAACGCCTAAATCCTGCATTCCTTGTTCACCATTTAGTTTCCTGCTTTTCTTTTTTCTTTTTTTCTAGATTTTGTTTTTCGTTTTCCAGATTTGTGTACTTCCTTAAAAAATTCGTCTAGCTCCTGGTTGAACTTATCTGTTTCTTCCAAAAATAAAAGATGACTACTATTATAAAAAGGAACAAATTTTGAACCATTTATTTTTTTTTGAATAAACTCACCAGCGGCTAATGGGAAAAATCCATGACTACCAAAACATATTAATGTTGGAATATCAACATTACAAAGAGTACCCCGATAATCTACAGCCGTTTGATTAAATACGATTGTACTTGCAATTGCTGCAGGTAATTTATTCATTTCTTTTAGTATCCATTTATATTCTTTTGGATCAGGTTGATCCTTATACATCCCATATATGAAATCACTATTAAACTTGTTTTGGTCTTCTTGGATCGATTGCATTACATTTTTTAAAATCGTAAAATCAAATGCTCCAAACTCCCAATCTGGCCATATATAATCGGATGCAGATTGATCAACAACTGTTAGCGCCTTAATATTTTTACACCCAAATTGATTAACATAATCCCACAATACAAAAGCTCCCATTGACCAACCAACTAAAATTACATCCTTTAAATCTAGTTTTTCGATAAAGCATTTTAAATCACGAGCGTACTGTGCAACTGTATGCCCATATTGAACTTTTGAGGACTTCCCATGTGCACGTAAGTCTAAAGTAATGACGCGATAATTTTTACTAAAATACGGTACTTGTTTATGAAAAAACTTACTACTCATCATAACTCCATGAACAAAAATAATAGTTTGACCTTCTCCATGATCTTCATAATAGAGCTTTGTATGAGAATCAAGTTCTACATATGCCAATTTAATCGCCCCCATTGGCTTTTAAATGTCTTACTTTCCTATATTATTTCATCTCATAATAATTCATGACTATTCACAATTTCTTTGAATAAGACAGTTTAATTAAAAATAACGTTTTAAATCACTTTATTACATTCATGTTATGAAATTGTATACATAAGGATTAATTTGTAATTACATAATGTTTTTCTATTTAAAATAAAAATGTGGTAAAATTCAGATAAATATAGAAATTATCCAAGCATACATTATGAAATAATACCTATCGTTTATTTTTTATTGGAATGATCCTTAAAAAAAATTTCCTGTAATACATAAAACTGACTAGGGTGTGATTTAAATGGAACATGCTGGATTCTATTGGATAGGTTTAATCTTTTGGTTGTTAATTAGTTCTGGATTCATTCTTTTATTTTTGGGATTATGGAAAAAATCCTGGAAAACATTAATAGTGAGCGGAGTTGCTTTAATACTACCAACACTATATTTTGGTGGCGCAGAGAATTGGTTTAGGATGGTTGTATTTCTTCCATTGATTCCATTGGTACTTGCTTATATTATTAAAAAAAACAATGTTTGAGATGGGTTTAATATTCTGATTTGAATGTAAAGGAGAGAAATAAATGAATGTGATTGAGGGTTTTATTGAAGTAACAGGCGGGAAGGTATGGTATCAGTATCATAATAAGCATTCATCTAAAATCCCTGTTGTTGTTTTACATGGAGGGCCTGGATCTTCGCATTATTCGATGCAAGGTCTAAACGTATTAGCAGAAGATCGCCCAGTTATTTTTTATGATCAGTTAGGTTGTGGAAAGTCTGACCGTCCAACAGATACATCCTTATGGAATATTGATAGATTCGTTGAAGAATTAGCGCAAATCCGAGAAGCGTTTTCGCTTGATGAGTTTCATATCCTCGGTCATTCATGGGGAACAACACTTGCTGCAGCTTATTATTTATCAAGACCAGTTGGAGTGAAAAGTATAATTTTTTCTAGCCCTTGTTTAAGTGCCCCGTTATGGGCTGAGGACCAGGACCATAATCGAAAACTACTCCCGCTTGATGTACAAGAAACATTAATAAAGTGCGAGGAAAATGGAACAACAGATTCAGAGGAATACAAAAATGCTAATGCTGTATTTAACAAGCATTTTGTTTGCAGATTAGACCCATATCCAGAATTTCTGAAAAAAGGAAAACACTACAGAAATTCAGAAGTTTACAATATAATGTGGGGTCCATCAGAGTTTCACGTTACTGGAAACTTAAAGGATTTTGACTGTACTTCGAAATTAAAAAATATTCAAGTCCCAACAATGTATACTTGTGGGAGATACGACGAAGCAACACCTAAATCAACAGAATATTTCAGCGAGTTAACGCCAAATGGAAAATTCCACGTATTTGAGAAAAGTGCACATATGCCTTACATTGAAGAACCAGAAGAGTATATTCGAGTAGTCGAAGGCTTTTTGAAGGAAGTTGAATAAACAATTAAATTGTGAAGCGCAAGGTTGTTATCCTGCGTTTTTTTAATGGTGGATTTCGTTGAGGGTTAATGAGGCGGGGAATAAGGGGGAAAATGAGTTTTAGTAACTGATAGGATGTTCATGAGTAAGTAAAAAGGAGAAAAATTGATTTATAGTAACTCATAGAGAGTTCATGAGTATGTAAAAAGGAAAAAAATTTATTTATAGTAACCCATAGAGGGTTCATGAGTAAGTTAAAAAGGAAAAAATAGATTTGAAGTAACTCATAAGGGATTCATGAGTAAGTTAAAAAGGAAAAAATAGATTTGTAGTAACTTAAAAGGGTTCATGAGTAAGTTAAAAAGGAAAAAATAGATTTGAAGTAACTCAT
This sequence comes from Bacillus sp. AFS029533, assembly GCF_002585125.1. Taxonomy (NCBI): domain Bacteria; kingdom Bacillati; phylum Bacillota; class Bacilli; order Caryophanales; family Bacillaceae; genus Bacillus; species Bacillus sp. AFS029533. Next base: position 6,331 of record NZ_NUQC01000042.1, read on the forward strand.
AGAAGCTTCATGAGTATGTTAAAAAGGAAAAAATAGATTTGTAGTAACTCATAAGATGCTCATGAGTTACTGAAAAAGCAAAAAGGAAAACACCATACATAAAATAGGACCAAATATTATTAGAATTATCTGAAATATCAGGTCCTAAATATGCAAAATTTTCTATTAAACTATCTATTTATTTCGTTATAACTAGCGAATACGTTGTCGCCTCATCCACTGAGTCGCAACCCATTTTTCTCCACTAATAACAGGGCTACCTGCATGAATCGTTAGTTCATTGATTGCTTCGTCCTGATAAAAATATTCAAAGTATAAAGCAGTGCCTTTTTTAGCTGTGACAGAATAATTAAGTGCAGGAAAAATCGTTTCTCCGCCTTCTTCCACATCATTTAAATAGAGAATGAGTGTACTAATCCTATTATTTTTTGTCCTATGATTAGAAAAGTAATCGAAATGTGGTTTATACTGTTGCCCTGGTTCGTAATGAAGAACTTGTAATGGTTCTGCATGTTCGATTGGAATATTCATGATCGTTTCGATTCGATTTTCAATACGTTTAATAAGTTCGGTTTCACTTTCCTCAAAAAACATGCCACTACTTGTTCGTATCTCATTTTCTTCATGAGATAACCCTATTTTTGAGCGTTTCATGCGCAATTTCGCATGGTTGATCAGCTCATCACACTCTTCATCACTTAAAACATTATTAAGTAAGACAACTAATGGTTCTTCTTTCCGAGTATGAATCTCAATCTCACGATCATTTGTTTGGATAATCGGGCCAGTATGATTAAAAATGGTTTGTTCGGTTTCCTTTAAATTGCCTACTTCTAACATTTTGTCACATCTCCTTGTCTATTTCACTAATACAAATCCTAGGAAAAATTGGTGAGCACATTGATTTGAATAAATTTCGCAAATCATTTTTGTAGAAAAGAAAAAACTGAAATTTGGATTTTTTGATTCAATGCTAAAATACATGTAGATAAAAAATTTGTTTTTAGATTAAATTCCTCATTGTGATGTTATTTTCCTGCTTAAATCAATGCCTATCAGACTAATGTTTAAAGAAAATTTCGAAAATAAATTTTAGGGTATTTAATTTGTGGTAATTCGGGAGTTTTGTCGATTTTCATGTGTTGAAAACCCATCGTATTGATAGTGAGGGGGAGAAGTTTAAGTTAAATAAAAATAGAAATGATATAATTTTATAATATGAAAATATTATCCTATTAAATTATCTAATGGAGCATGAAATGAAAAAATCACTATTTATTGGTCTAACGTCATTATTAATACCATTTGGTTGTGAAAATGAAAAAAATCCATCGCTAGATACTTCAAAATTAAAAAAGTTTGAACAACCAGAACTTACAAAAGAACAAAGAAAAATATTACCTGTTACTTATAAATCCTCTTCGATCGAAGAAGGTTTAAGTGCACTTCCTTTTAAATTGAAGATTCCTAATAATTTACCACTTGAATTCGATCCTATTAAAACATTATCTATAAATGATATCGATCATAAAGGAAAGAAATTAGATGTACAATATAGTCTTTCTCATATTGATAAGTCAACCCTATTTATAGTACTTGTTATAGTTCATAATTATAAACCTGAACTTGAGGTAGAAGAAAATGAATCGAATGAAATTGTTGAATTAAAGGGTGGGGTACTTGGTACTTATACAGGAAATTCAACTTTAGGTATTTCATATAAACTTGATAACAATAAAGAAGATTTTGATACAGAAGAAAATACGCTTGTTTTCAATAAAAAAGGTATTTATTATGAACTTACTTATGTTTCAAATATTGAAAATACTGAAAAGAATAAACAATATGTCATTAATATCGCAAATAAAATGTTGTAGATTTAGTAAAGTTAACTAAAATCGGATCTTCAGTTTTAATGACTTAAACTTGCATAAATACTAACAGGAAAAAGCTAATTAAACATACTATACGGGGTAAATAAATGAATACAATAACGGAAGTGTTTTATTCTCCATATGAAGTTTTTCAAGCACTCAGTGCACTTCAAGATGAATATAACTGGCTAATAACTGATACAGATTTTTATTTTGAAGAATTTAGTGAAACAATTGAGAACTATCGAATAAAAAATAGTGATAATGACATTTTAGAAATATATTGGATACCACATAAAAACATTTCAAAGATTACTGAACATAAGTATTTTGGTTTATCTTGGGGTGTATTTTCAGCTTTCCCTAAAAATGAAAAGATTGAACTAAGTAATTTAGAAATCATTCCATTTGCAGATGGTAACCCAAGTTTTTGGGTACCAAATCCGAAAACTCAACATCCAAAGGCTTTATTTGAAATAGTATTTTGGGACTCGTCCTATAATTTATTAATTAGTAAAGATGAAAATATATCGAGAATCTTTAGAAATGCATTTGAAGGGTGGAAGGATTTAAACCTTTACAATGTAGAAATTTAACTTAAATATTGCTAATAATATGTTCAAGGGATGCTAATTAGATGGTCAATTATTTCAAATCAACTTATAAAAGAAAAAGGTCAGATAAGTCAAAACTAACTCATCTAACCTTTTAAGCTATCTATTTCATTGGTTGTAAAGCCTTATATCGATCGACTGCTTTTTCATCTGCAGTTTTTGACATTTTGTAATGATAGATTGCATCTTCCCAGTCTCCATACATCGGATTTGGTAATTGGATATACTTTATACCTAGGTCCTTTGCAATTTTATCGACATTATCTTTTCGAGTTTTCAAATCCGCTTTATAAAAGATATCTGATAAATCGTTTGTATTATCGCCTACTAACATAACAATTTCATGGGTTTTTGCAATCTCTGCTTGTCTCGGACCTTTTTGAGCAGTATTTGTTTTTAAAAATAAATGTTTTGAGTCAACATTTGGTAATCCATGTAAATTCAAATTTTTTATTGTGTCATCTCGTGTTTTTTCAGGACGATTTGTAAGATAAAAAACATCTACATTCATTTTTTTCGCTGCAAGCAGGAAATCTTTTGCACCAGGGATTAATTCAGCTTTTGCCATATGGATCCATTCATCCCAGCCTTGTGGGTAGGAAGTATTATTTTTAATGGACCAAGCAGTATCTGGGGAATTATCAAGGATTGTTTCATCAATGTCTAAAACAACTGCGGCTGGTTTTGCGTTTTTATTTAATTTATCACTTGCTTTCTTTTTAATCATTGTTTCTGCAAGCTCTTCTTTTGCCTGATTATAAATTTGAATTTGCAAAGCCTTGTTTTCCGCAGAGGATTGAAACCAATTAGTAGACATAACATTATGTTCTTGTGTGCTTCTTACCAATTCAGCTTTACTAAAACCAATGCCAGCCAATGAACCAAATGCAAATGCAAATAAGATAGAGAGGATAATAACAATTTTTTTCATAATAATTTCCTTTCATATTTATTAAATGTACTAGCTAAATAAAAATTAGGTAGTAAATATGAAAAATTGCTTTTCAAGGTTGTTATTACCTAAAGTCTAGAAAATATTCGCCTAATATTAAAAATTTCATTTACCGTAATTTCGGAAATTTCTGAATTTAGTAAAGAAAGTGATATGATATAAGGGAATTCAATTTTAAATTTGAATGGAGGCTATCGATGACTATTCATTTAGAAATCGTAACAAGAGAAAATTGGGAAGAAGCTTTAAAACTTGAAGTAGATAGAGAACAATTGAATTTTGTTCCTTCGGTTGCAGTATCCATTGCAAAAGTATATATAAAGCCAGATGGTGAAAAAGTGGAATATATCCCATTTGCCATTTATGATGATCAGAAAATGGTCGGATTTATTATGCATGCTTATGAAGAACATACAACAAATAGTTATTGGATAAATGGTTTTTTAGTTGATAAACAGTTTCAGGGTAAAGGTTATGGTAAATTAGCATTTGCTGAAATGGTTAAATGGATTGAGAATAAATTTCAGCAATGCAATGAGATTCGCTTAACAGTTCATAAAGATAATAAATTAGCTATGAATTTATATAAGCAATCCGGATTTAATCCGACTGGTGACTACTTTGGAGAAGAAGCAGTTTGGTATTACATTGTTCAGAGATAACTGAATTTTATGTATGATTAATTTTGAATAATATGTGAACAATTTTTTAAATGATAGGAATTAGTAGCTATTTTCAAGAAATAGTAGGGTATGTCAAAAAGTAGGGGTTTTCACGCTATGGAGAAATGGGAACGAAGACTAATTAATACGAATCGAGGTACTTTTGAAGTATTTTGCAAAGGTGAGGGAGAGCCTTTATGTGTCACACATAATTACTCTGAGTTTAATGAAACAGGAGATTATTTTGCAAATTCATTTACTAAATTATTTAAAGTGTTTTTAATAAATTTAAGAGAAACGGGTAATTCTGAAAAAGCACATTTTCCTTATGAATTAAGTATGTTAGAAACGATTTTTGATTTAGAAGAAATTAGGAAAGCGTTAGGTTATTCGTCCTGGAGTTTTGCTGGACATTCTACCGGTGGAATGCTTGGAATTATTTATGGGATCTATTTTTCAAATTCTTTAAATCATAATATTATTGTTGGGGCTGCAGCAAGAGACTATGCAACATTTTCAGAAAACTGTATTTATAACAGGGCTCATCCGCAATATAAAAATATGCAAGAATTAATTGAAAGACTAAAAAGTAACGAATTATCTAATGAAGAAAGAAAAGCGCTATCAATTGAGCGGACAAAGCTTTCTTTACATAAGCCTGAACGATATTATGACTATTTTAATTTACCAATCTCTAAAAAAATGTCAGCAATTCGACTTAATTATTTTAATCGAGAATATCAAATATACGATGTAACAAAAAAGTTAGCATTAATAAGCTGTCCAACTTTAATCATTTGTGGCAAACATGATGTACAATGCCCAATCGAATATTCAGAAGAAATAGCTGAAGGAATTGAAAATTCGAAATTAGTCATTTTAAATGTAAGTAATCATTATCCATTTTTAGAAGAGAAGGAATTGTTTTTTAAGGTAGTAAAACAATTTATTAAAAAATCGACTGTAAGAAGTTGAAAGAATGTTTAAATGAAGTCAAAATAAGTACAAATAATATATAGCAATTTAATGATTTCTTTCAACCTCATTATACCCTAGTTAAATTAAGCAAGTAGGTATAGGAATGGGGAAGCGACAGAAGATTATTAACTAAATTAAGGAATACAGAAATTTTAGTTAATAATCAGCCCAATCATGATTCCAAAGCGATTCAAATGAATCGTTTTTTATTTTTTTGAATTGTTAAAAAAAGGTTAATTCATGGTAAAATATTTTTAATATAAATTATTAATATTTGTATTTGAAAATAATTAACTTCATATTTAAGGAGCATACAAAATGAATTTACCAATCCTTTTCGGTATTATTGCGTTAGTTCTATCATTAGTCTGTGGTTCTGGATTTAGCCCATTATTAATAACAAATGTTTTATTAGCCTTAATCGCAGGTATATTATATGAACGAAGAGAAGAAAAACAAGTTAATGAATAATTTACAAAAGCTGGAGGACTAAAGTTGTTAACCATTTATTAAACAAGACATGGTGAAACGGTGTAGAATATCGAAAATCGATTACAAGGCTCAAAAGATTCCGAACTTACTGCTAGTGGGATTAGTGATGCTAAATTATTAAGTGAAAAATTAGCAAAAGTGAGTTTTAGAAAAATATATACTAGTTCGAGTAAACGTGCAGTAACAACTGCAAATATTTTAAAAAACAATCCCACAATTCCAATTATTGAAGAAGATGATTTAAAAGAGATTAATTTTGGTGATTGGGAAGGGAAAACGAAACAAGAAATTAATGCGGGCTTTGAAAATGAATTCGAATCGCTATGGAAAAAACCACATTTATACGATCATAGTCCACATCAAGGTGAGAGTTTATTAGACTTAAGAGAAAGAGTAGGTAATGTTATCCAAAATATTTTAAATTCAAATGAAGAAGGAAATATATTAATTGTTACACATGCAGTTGTATTGGCGACAATTGTAGCTCATTTAAAGCAATCACCAAATGAAAAATTATGGGATCTACCTTATGTCCATGGAACAAGTTTAACGATTATTAATTTTGATGAAGATAAAGAGTTGGAATTTAAAGTACTTTGCGATACAACTCATTTAGATCGTATTTAATGTTTTTACTAAAATATGTTAGCCTACCTAATTTAAAATATAGGTAGGCTATTTTAATGATTAAATTGATTGGAAAGATTTTTCATTTTTATTGAATTTGTTAACTTCTTGATCAATCACCTTAATTAATAGGATTGTAACTAATACAAAAACAACGTCTATAAAATAGATTAATAAGTTTAAATAAGTTTCCTGTAGCATAATGCCAAGCATTGCTCCCATCATACCACCCATAATTCCCGCAGTTATGCCTTCTAGTACAGCCATTAATGATAATGGTTTACCTGTTAAGTATCCTATTAATATGCCTGCAGTCATTGAAATAATTGTAGGAATGGTTAAATCTGTATTCCGAAAAATAATACCAAAGATTGTACCAATTGTGACACTTGTCATCATTGAATTCGTCATACTGATCATTTTTCCGGCTGTACAAGAAAGTTTTTCTTTTTTTCTATTTGTGATTAAGATGACATATGATGAAAGTAATACACTTAAGACAATGCTAGCCCATTCTAAGAACATTAAGTTAAACTCCTCCCTATGTAGGATTCTTAGTTGTTTGAGTTATAACGTTCAATTATATGTTGAAAAAGCTTAATTGTATGAATGAGATTTCAATAATTTTATTTTTGCTTTTACATTTATATCACAAATTTAATTAACCGTTTTAAGTAAAGTAAGGGTGAGGATTTTATTTAAAAAGGAGTGATGTTAATGAAGAAATTCTTTTACATATTCATAACTATGTTATGTATTTTACTAATTTGTTCTGGCTGTGGAAAAAAGGCTGAAATTAAATCGAGCCCTTTTTTAGATCATATTCAATTATCAATTAACGAAAAAAGATTAACAAATAAAAAACATACACATGTGTATCAAGTAAATTTAGTAGATTCAGATGGTAAAGAAGTAGATGTAGATTCGATTAATTTTAAAATGGAAATGAAAAGTATGAATCATCATGTTGAAGCGAGTATGAAGAAAATAAATACAGGTAGATATGAAGTGAGCTTGGAACTGCCGATGGAAGGTACTTGGAGTAAACAAATTATCATAAAAAAGGGTAAAAATGAACGTAAAGTAACATTTAAATAAGGAAGAATAAGAAAAAGATAGTAAATTTAGTAAACTAGACTATTTTTACTATCTTTTTTTGAATGTCAGATTGTTACCAGATTCTGTTATTAAATAATTAATCTACAACAATATAACCAATCATTGGTGCTCCATCATGAGAGTGAGTATCACAAATTAATCGGTATGTACCTTCTTTTTTAAAGAATAAAGGTACTTCAGTCGTTTTACCTTTAACAACTACACCCGTGATATTTGTTCCTTCGATATGGAAACTATGTTCTTTTCCATTTATTCCATGAATTTTTAAATTTACTTTTTGGTTTTTTTCAACAACGATCGTACCTGGATCCCATCTATAAGCTTCAATTTCCGTTCCATCATCTAGCTTTGTACTGAATTCGGCTGTAATCATATCGATGTCTATTGTTTTTACGTGTTGCTGCTCTACTGCAGTCTGAACTGAATTTGGTGTTAAGTAATACCAACCACTTAATCCAATTACTACAAGGAGAAAGCAAATTAATAACCATTTTTTCTTAATAAAAATAAAATGCATAAGACACCTCCAAAATTAATTTCATATTATAAAATATGCTTATCCTATTCATAACTTGTCTACTAATTCTACATTCATAATTTACATAATTATTTCTATTTTTCATAATGTATAGAAGGGAATTATTACTAAATTTGGATTATTCAAGAATGGTAATCTACTATATAATGGAAATATAGTAATTTTTTTGGAGGGGATTTGATGTTTAAAAAAGTACTAGCTAGACTAGGAATTGGAGCAGCTTCGGTAAATACAATTATTCATACAAGAGATTTATATCCAGGAAAAAATGTTGAAGGTGTAGTTGAAGTTAAGGGTGGTTCAGTTGCACAAGAAATTAATCATATTGGGCTTAAGTTAAAATCATATGCTAAAAAGAAAAGTGGAGACGATGAGCTAAACGTTAAAATTCAATTGCATGAAGAACGTGTATCTGGAAAAATAAAAATTGAAGCGAATGAAGAAAAAGTAATTCCTTTTTCGTTCCAATTGCCATTTTACACACCGATTACAATAAGGCATGGCCAGGTTTGGATTGAAACTGATTTAGATATCGATTTAAGTATAGACCCAACAGATACTGATTTCTTAAAGGTTCTTGCACATGAAGAATTAGCAAACTTTGTAGAAGCATTTAAAATTCTTGGCTTCCGTTTACGTCAGGTCGAGGTGGAGGCTCAAAATGGTCGATTCTATCAAGAGTGGGAGTTTGTTCCTAACTCTAAAAGAGAATGGCGATTTGATGAAATTGAATGTATGATCGAACCGAATAAAGATGGACTGTTTATGATGATAGCAGTAGATAAAGCTGGTTCATATCGTGGTTTAACAGGCTTACTACAAGAGTCATTTGGATTAGATGAAAAGAAAACATCTCTTAGTTTTAAAAATGAGCAACTTAAAGATGTACAATCAATTGCAAAGTCGGTTAGAGCGTTTTTACAACAATATAATTAATAAAAAAGTAAAATAAAGTGTTTGTCTCTTGCTTTTAAATTTTTACATGATCATAAATTCTCATTCTTTAGACTGAATTTAAATGGAATTTTTAATAAAAACTATCCGTAAAAGAATTTATAGAATAAAATAGTATTTATTAGAAAAAATTAACATTTTTATGTTGAAAAGGAGATTTTATGAGATCTAATGTAAAAAATATGAAATGGATTTCGGGTGGTTTCGAAGCTTTACTTGGGATTCCTGTTTTAGGTGGTTCGATCGTTATTGGTTTCGGCTATACGCCATTATTTATAGCTTTAATCCTCCACATTATTACACTAGTGTTAGCGAAAAAGGCTGGTGTCTCTGCTAGTGGAAATATTTTTGGGATCGTAACTTCTTGTCTTGCATGGATTCCGATATTAGGTATGATTTTGCATATTCTATCAGCCATTTTTATCTTAATTGGTGCAGCGACTCAACGTTCAAAATAGAAGGATTTAATGTTTGTTTCTAAGATCAAAACTAAACATCAGGTTAATCTGAGTGTGTAGACAAAGTCCTAAAAACCTGATTTTTAGACTGATTGCAAGCGCTTGTCTTTCGAGGCGCGAAGTTACCCTAGACGGTAATGAGCACCGCAAACAGGCGAAGCAACGTAGAAAGCGAGCGTTTTCGGGCAGTCTGAGATTAACATCATGTTAGTCTTTCATTATTTTTAAGAAAGAGTGGTAAAGTTGGTCTTTTTCTTAATCAGTGGTTTTTTCATACTTCTTATACTAGGAATTGTTTTAATTATAAAGGGTGTTTTAGTAAAAGGTCTAATATTGATTAGTGCAAGTATCGTTTTTGGAATTATAATGATTATTTACTATGAGCGGAGAAGACAGAATAGGGGATTCGATTGGTGTGATTGCGGTGATTTTGGTATTATACCAGATTGTGACATCCCTGATTGTCATCAACACATGCCTGATTGTCATCATCACACACCAGATTGCACACCAGATTGTGATTGTAGCCCAGATTGTCCAAGCTAATAGGGGGATTATTTTTGATTTTAAATTGGATTCCATGTCATCGTAAGCAAGAAAGGTCATTTCATATCGGCTATTATACTTTTCCACTTTGTGCAAGGTGTACTGCCATACTTGTGGGTTATTTGTTTCTCCCATTTCTATTTATAATCTCATCTTTTCTATTTTGGTGGTACATTCCTATTTTAATGACTCCATTATTAATTGATGGGTATACACAGAAATGGAAATGGAGAGAAAGTAATAATCTCTTACGTTTCATAACAGGACTCTTATTTGGAATTGCTCAAACAATCTTGATCGTAAGGTCTGTTTTATTTTTAATAAAAATTCTTATGTAACTTCTATCTCATGAAAACATGAATTTTTTCCTACCTGATTGGTTAAAGTAACATTTAGATTCTTTACTAAGGAGGATTAAAAAATGGAAGATACACATGAATTTGTCGAAAAATTACATGAAAAACAAAGAAAAGACCAAAAAAATAAAGAACACCAAGGTAATGGAACACCAAATGAAAAATTACCTACTAAGCAACACGGAACAAATAAATAATGAATGTTTTACTAGCCGTGGCAATTGTCATGGCTAGTTTTAATTTGATAAAAGAAAGAAAGGAAGACATAAATGTCTTCCTGCTCCTTAATTATCCTTTTTTACCATCTATGTGCCTTAGCGTTGGTTCTTAAAATGATCGTGTTCTGAGACTCCATAGTATGTCCATTGACTTGTGATTTAGCATGTTTAGGTCTAGTCCAATTGTGGTAAAATTTCTGAGAATGAGGATCTAAATGATTTTTTAATGTCATGTTTGATTCACCTCTAAGATAATTTAGGATTTCTTTGATATTCAACTGAATATCGTTGTTAGTATTTGAAAATTAGTTGAAAAAGATACTATTTTAAAACACTAAAATTAATTTGATTTAATTTAACATGAGATTTTGGTTTTTATGTATATAAATTAATTTCAAGTATTTTTGGGTGAAAATAGAATTTCATTTAAGTAAATTGTTAAATCTAAAAATTAATGGTATTAATTAGCGTTTTAATTGATAATTCATCGTGTCGTTTATTATTATTTTAAGTAATAGAAATTACATATCGCGAAGTTAAGAAATATGACGGTAATTTTCAATAAGAAAACACTAAAAAAAATGTATTTTCAAAGAGGAGAATTTTAGCTTATTTAATTTAGAAATATTTTTTTCAATTTATTCAAAGGGGAAACCGTGATGGATATTCAAAATGAGGTCTTACAATTTAAAATGGATATAGGTGTTAAAAAACCTGATAGTATTAAAAATAAAGAAGTTAAATGCCCATTCTGTGATCGTGAAAACTTAACGGATATTTTCGATACATCTGGCTCAATCATTTATTTGAAAAATAAATTTCCAACATTAGAAGATACTTTTCAAACTGTTATTATTGAAAGCGACGATTGTGAAGGAGATCCTTCGAAATATTCTTTAACACACTTGACGGAATTATTAGCCTTTGCAATTAATAAATGGGATGAAATGGAATCGACAGGAGAATACAAATCTGTTATTTTATATAAAAATCATGGCCCATTATCCGGGGGAACATTAAGTCATCCGCATATGCAAATTGTTGGATTAAAAAATGTTGATTACAACAAAAAGGTAACAGATGTGTATTTCGAGGGGATAACCATTTCGGGGAATAATGGATATGAATTAAACATTTCTACTCATCCAATTATGGGATTTAGAGAATTCAATATTCTAATCGATGATCAGAAATTTATACCACAAATGGCCGTATACCTACAAACGGTAACTCATTACTTACTTAACCATTTTTATAAAGGACTTCAAAGCTATAATTTATTCTTTTATAAATGGAAGGGAAAAATTATTTGTAAAATTATTCCTAGATTTGTTGTATCTCCTTTATTTATCGGCTATTCAATTTCTCAAGTGTCAAATCAGTTAGAAGTACATAAAGATCAAATACTTAGTCTTTATCAAAAAGAATTAGATGCAATTTCTTCAATATAAAAAAGAGCTTACGAGATGTAAGCTCTTTTTTATATTGTTGAGAGGATTTTAGTAAAACTTGCCTAAATCAATTTCCAAGTATCTATAATCTGCTTATTTAATGTTTAATTCGTTTTTTAATTCTCTAATTTGCTCAATATGACGTTTTTCATGAACACCTATAAAAGGAATCCATTGTTTTAAATTGATTTGTCCAAAAATCGGATGTGGCATGCCTTTATCAACTAATGTATGATCTTTGGTTAGTTCAACAAAATCATGTAGTGATCTTCTAGATTGGCTTAATTTCTCAGCCATTTCTTTTTTAGTAATGAATTGATCAGCTGGTTCAAAATGAGGTGGGGAGGTTATTTTTTTAGTACGATCAGTTGCTAGGTGAATTGGCTTATCTTGAATCACTTCTTTAGGTGCTTCATTAAATGTTCGTGTCATCAGCTTTACTAATTTAGACTCCATTAAGTATAAATGTTCAAGAACTTGCATAATGGACCATTTTTCATTATTTACCTTCTTATTTAACTGTTCATCTGTTAAATGATCAATAACTTCCATAAGTTCTTCACGAATTTGGATATTCTCTTTCAAAAGATATTCCCCATTTCTATTTTAATAATTGCAAATCAAAATTTTTTCAGACTCTATGAATCTAAAATTTGAGTATTACTTAATTAGATAAATATTATGAGTAATCATAAGAAATAATATAAAAAAATGTAAATACTTATTTTTAGTTTAATGTAGCTTGTAAATTTTTACAAATTTTTACAAATTTGAACGATTTTGAAAGCTTTTGAATGGTTTAGGTTGTTAATGAATGTTTTTGGAAGAAAATGATTGATTTTTTATTTTTTGTGTCTTATACTTGGTTCTATGAAAGGATGAATTCTATGTTAACTCCGGAAAGACAACAATTCATTATAGAGATGATAAAGAGAATGGGTATTGTGAAATTGAGGGATATCGTAGAGGCTACAAATACTTCTGAGTCGACAATTCGTCGTGATTTAGTTGAGCTTGAGTCTCTTAATCTCTTAAAAAGAGTTCATGGTGGAGCAGCTTCAATCAATAGCAAAGCCACTGAATTAAGTATGACTGAAAAAACATCCAAAAACGTTCAAAGTAAAAAATTAATCGCCGGGCTTGCAATAACTCAAATTAATGAAGGCGATTGTATATATTTAGATGCTGGTAGTACTACATTCGAAATGATTCCTTTATTAAAGGGGTTAGATGTAACAGTCGTTACGAATGGATTAATGCATGTTGAAGCTCTTTTCGAAAATGAAGTGTCTGCTTATCTTATAGGTGGAAAAATGAAAGGGCATACAAAAGCGTTGATTGGGAGTATGGCTTCTGAAAGTCTAAAGAATTATCGGTTTGATAAATGTTTTATTGGGGCGAACGGTATCCATCCCGAGTTTGGCTACACTACTCCAGATCCTGAAGAGGCGTTTGTAAAGAAAACAGCAATCTCTATTTCAGAGAAAGTATTTATAATAGCTGATTACAGTAAATTTGGCGAAACAAGTTTTGCGAAGATTGGTGAAATTGAAGAAGCAATTATTTTAACGGACGAAATAGATGATGCTCTAGCCAAACAATTAGAGGAAAAAACATCTTTGATAAAGGTAGTGAAATCATGATTTATACAGTAACACTTAATCCTTCAATTGATTACATCGTTGAAGTAGAGGATCTAGGGTTAGGAAAAATTAATCGAATGAAAAGGGAAAATAAATTTCCTGGTGGTAAAGGAATTAATGTTTCTAGAGTTTTGAAAAGATTAGATGTCGAAAGCATAGCACTTGGTTTCGTTGGAGGATTTACAGGAGATTTTATTAAAAATGTCTTGGAAAATGAAAGCGTTATATCTGACTTTGTTCAAGTAGAAGGCGATTCTAGAATTAACATAAAATTAAAATCTCAACTAGAAACGGAAATTAACGGTCAAGGCCCTGCAATTTCCGAAGAAAAACTAGATCAATTTTTTTATAAACTAAAACAAATTAAAAAAGGTGATTATGTTGTATTAGCTGGTAATATCCCTAATACATTACCGTCTGATTTATATGAACAATTGACTTTGTGGGGACAAGAAAATGGAATTCATATCATTGTAGATGCAAGTGGAAAAGTACTTTTAGATGTGGTTAAACATCGTCCATTTTTTATCAAGCCAAATCATCATGAATTAGGTGATTTATTTGATGTCAAAATTACTTCAATTGAACAAGCAATCCCGTTCGGTAAAAAATTAGTTGATATGGGTGCTCAAAATGTAGGGATTTCGTTTGCAGGTGATGGAGCGATTCTTATTACTGAGTCTTCTGTTTATGTATCAAATGTTCCAAAGGGAGAAGTAATTAATTCAGTCGGTGCAGGTGATTCACTTGTGGCTGGTTTTGTTGGTACTTATGTAAAAACAAATAATATTGAAACTGCATTTAAAGTAGGTGTAGCATCAGGTAGTGCTACCGCTTTTTCAGAGGATTTAACAAAAAGAGATAAAATTGAAGAATTACTTAATCAAGTAAAGATTGAAAAAGATTAGGGGGGCGAAATATGAGAATCACAGAATTATTAAAAATAGATACAGTTCTCATTGATTTGAATTCATCATCAAAAATGTCAGTAATTGATGAATTAATACAGGTATTAGATCAAGCCGGGAAATTAAACGATCAACAACAGTTTAAAGAAGCGATTTTAACACGTGAAGGTCAAAGTACAACAGGAATTGGAGAAGGTATTGCAATTCCACATGCTAAAACAGCGGCGGTTAAGACTCCTGCAATTGCATTTGGTCGATCAAAAGATGGGATTGATTATGAATCACTTGATGGTCAACCGGCTCATTTATTTTTTATGATTGCAGCTAGTGAAGGTGCAAATAATGCGCATTTAGAAACTTTATCTAGATTATCTTCACTATTAATGGATGAAGAATTTCGCGGATCTTTACTAAGTGCAAATGATGCAAATGAAATTATTCAGTTAATCGATCAAAAAGAAAAATCGTTAAATGATGAAAAAGAAGAAACAGTTATAGAAGATTCTTCACGTCCACTAGTACTTGCAGTTACTGCATGTCCAACAGGTATTGCTCACACTTATATGGCGGCAGATGCATTAAAGGCAAAAGCAAAAGAATTAAATATTGATTTTAAAGTTGAAACGAATGGATCAACAGGGATAAAAAATGAATTAACAAAAGACGAGATTAATAGAGCAGCAGCTATTATCGTAGCAGCGGATAAACAAGTTGAAGTAAATCGCTTTGATGGAAAGCATGTCATCCAAGTCCCTGTAGCAGATGGAATTCGCAAGTCAAAGGAATTACTTGAAAGAGCTGTTAAACAAGATGCACCAATTTTTCATGCTAATCATAATGGTGGTGGAAGTTCTTCAACTAATCAAGGATCAGGAATTTACAAGCACTTAATGAATGGTGTAAGTAATATGTTACCTTTTGTCGTTGGTGGAGGAATTCTAATTGCGTTAGCATTTGCTTTTGGAGGAATTCATACAAAAGGTCCTGTTGCTGAATTGTTAATGAAAATTGGAGGAACTGGTGCTTTTAGTTATTTAGTTCCAATATTAGCTGGTTTTATTGCAAGTTCGATTGCCGATCGACCTGGATTTGTACCAGGGGTAGTTGGTGGATTTTTAGCTTCAAGTGCTGGCGCGGGATTCTTAGGTGGTTTAATTGCAGGTTTCTTAGCTGGTTATGTTGTACTTGGACTAAAGAAAGTATTTTCTAAGTTACCAAAATCATTAGAAGGTATTAAACCGGTTCTATTATATCCAGTATTTGGATTATTAATTACTGGTATATTAATGGAATTAGTCGTTAATCCTCCTGTAACTTATTTAAATTCAGCTTTAACTCATTGGTTAAGTAGTTTAAATGGTGGAAACGCTGTATTGTTAGGATTAATTCTTGGTGGAATGATGGCAGTCGATATGGGTGGACCAATAAATAAAGCTGCATTCACATTTGGTATTGCTGCAATTGCAGCAAATAATTTTGCACCACATGCTGCTGTAATGGCAGGTGGTATGGTACCTCCATTAGGTATTGCTTTAGCTACTACACTTTTCAAATCAAAGTTTACTGAAATGGAACGTAAATCAGGTATTACAAACTATATTATGGGGATTTCTTTTATAACAGAAGGAGCGATTCCATTCGCTGCTGCAGACCCAGTAAGGGTAATTGTCAGTTCTGTTGTAGGTTCTTCAATCGCAGGTGGACTTGCAATGGCATTTGGTATTACATTACCTGCCCCTCATGGTGGAGCATTTGTGATTCCGTTAGTAAATAAACCAGTATTGTATTTACTAGCTATCTTAATTGGCTCTATCATCACAGCGATCATGCTTGGAATTTGGAAAAAAAGAGTAAATGAATAATTAAGTACAATAAAAAGGCGACCTTAAAGTCATTACTTTGACTGTTAGGATCGCCTTTTTTATTCAAATTTTAACATTTTTACAAATACTGGAATTTACAAGTGAATAATAACCTTAATTTAACACAAAATAAATCTAATTTATTGTATGAGTTTGGAAATTAGGTGAAATGCATAATGCGTTCTAATAAACATAACCAAAATAATCGAGGTTCAATCATCGAAATTAGTGGAAATTTGGATCAGAATGTAGAAAATGTAAAAAAATCATTAATAAATACAAGTGATTTAACAATCAGACATTTAATGTTTCATCATAAAAAGATTGTAGTTGTCTATATTAGTACAATTGTAGGTAGGGAAGCTCTTGAAGTCCAAATTATTCAACAACTTATTAATAATCCAAAGGATACGATTCCGAATACAGTAGCAATTAATGATGTTAAAAGTTCGGATTCATTTGATGAATGTATTCTCAGTATTGTAAAAGGAAACACGCTCATTTTCACAGAATTTGAGAAAAATGTAGTTATTTTAGAAACTACTTCCTATCAAAATAGATCTATTCAAGAGCCAAGTAGTGAGCAAACGATCAGGGGCTCCCATGACGGATTAGTAGAATGTATACTGACAAATATTAATCAAATAAGACGAAGAATTAGTAATCCTAATCTTGTTGTAAAAACTTTATCATTAGGGGTAGAATCTGACACGCGATTAGCAGTTATATATATTGATACGATTGCAAATGAGGAGTTAGTTAAGGAAGTCCATAGAAGACTTTCTTATATAAATGTTGATTATGTCCATTCACCAGGTAATCTTGAGGAATTCATAGAAGATGACCCTTATTCACCTTTTCCGCAAGTATTAACAACTGAGCGATCTGACCGAATAGCTGGAAACTTAATGGAAGGAAGGGTTGCTATTTTAACAGATGGTAGCCCTTCAGCACTTGTTTTACCAATTACTTTTTTCACGTTTTATCAATCACCAGATGACTATAATAGCCGATGGATGGTCGCTTCATTTGCACGTATTTTAAGATTGGTTAGTTTTTTAATTTCTATATCATTGCCTGCTTTATATATTGCATTAGTTTCTTTTCACTTTGAAATTATTCCAATAGATCTAGTATTTAATGTAAAAAGTTCATTAGAAAACGTTCCATACCCACCGTTAATTGAAGCTCTAGGAATGCAAATAATGTTAGAATTGCTTAGAGAATCAGCAATACGGTTACCTAATCCAATTGCCCAAACAATAGGTGTTGTAGGAGGTTTAGTTATTGGAACTGCTGTTGTACAGGCAAATTTAGTTTCAAATACTATGATTGTCGTTATTTCACTTACTGCAATTGCATCATTTGTTGTACCGGACAATGAAATGGGAACATCTGTTCGATTACTGGGTTTTCCTTTAATGTTTGCAGCATCATTAATAGGATTAATAGGAATTGTTTTTGGTCTTAGTATTATCCTAATCCATCTATGTAAACTTGAATCGTTTGGGTCACCATATTTTGCGCCATTTGCTCCATTTAGAAAATCAGACCTAAAAGATACAGTTGTTCGTGCGCCATCATGGAAAATGAAAAAACGACCGTTTGCACCTTTACCAAAGAATTTTAAACGAGAAAATAATTCTAGAGGATGGAAAAATGATGAAAAATGAAAAGATGCTTTCAATAACGCAATTCACATTCGTCATCATTCAAGCTCAAATTGGTGTGGCATTACTTTCACTACCATATGTAGTCCATAAACATGCAGAACACGATGGTTGGATTTCAACATTAGTTGCTGGTGTTGGAGTGTTTTTACTATTACTTATAATGTGGTTACTTGGTACGAGATTTCCGAAAGATACGATTTATGATTATACAACGAAAATAGTCGGTAAATATATTGGGATTGTAGTCTCGTATCTTTATATCTTATTTTTCTTTATTGTTGCGATTTATGTGGTAATCATCACCATTTCAGTACTAAAAAAGTGGATTCTTACATTTACTCCACCTTATGTATTAATTATCTTTATAGTTGGTACAGGGGTTTATTTAGCAAAAGAAAATATGAAAGTAATCGCACGATTTTTTACTTTCGTTTGTATTTTAATTTTATTTTTAATTTTCTTTGAATTTTGTTCTTACAATAATGTAAATTACCGCTATTTATTTCCAATTGGACAGGCGGGTGTAAAAAACATCTTTATAGGAGCACATGATGCTTTAATCTCAATGATGGGATTTGAGTTCATTTTAGTATTATTTCCGTATGTAAAAGGAAAGCCAAATAAAATATTAAAAGCAGGAACGATCGCTATTAGTTTTGTAAGCCTCTTGTATACATTTTTTTTAATTACAAGTTATATGAGTTTTAGCAAAGCAGAAATTGAAATCATACCTGAGCCAATCTTATATTTACTAAAATCATTATCATATGAAGTAATTGAAAGATTAGACCTTGTCTTTCTATCTATTTGGGTTGTACCAATCTTAACTTCATTTGTGACCTACTTATATTTAACTAGTTTCGGAATCAGCAAACTCTTAAAGTTTAAAAGCCATAGTAAAACAACTATTTTTATAGGAATTGTCATGGCGATTATCTGTACTTTTTTACCAAATAGTGAAGAATTTATAATGAAATTTGGGACAATTCTTTCTTTTACAAGTTATGTTTTTATCTTTGTATTACCTTTAATTTTATTAATTGTTTCGCTTATTAGAAAAAAGAAAGAACTCGGTAATTCATATGAAATATAAAATGGTATTGATCTCTTTAATTTGTATTTTGCCTTTAACTAGTTGTTGGGATCAAAGATTACTAAAGGAGTCTAGGCTAGTTTATAGTGCTGGATTTGACTTAGCAGAGGATAATAATATGCAAGTAACTGCAGTCATTAAAACAAATAGTCAAGGCGGAAGTGATCCTTCACAAGTTAAAACAACAAATGTCATTATTACTACTACAGGAAAAACAACAAATGCTTCAAGAATAAAATTTACTCGAAAAGTAGCAGGAGATTATGCTACTAATAAAACAAGGGTTTTATTACTTGGAGATGAATTGTCTAAACAGGCTATTTATCCTATATTCGATGTTATATATAGAGACCCAAGAAGTTCATTAGGTGCAAAAGTTATTATTACTAAGGGCCGAGCGGTAGATGTTTTAAAATTAAGCAAAGTAGAGGAAACCCTTGTAAGTGAAGAAATTTTAGATCTAATAACTAACGCAGAAAGCCATACGATGATTCCTATTGAAAATGTCCAAACGATTTGTACAATTATGTTCGATCCAGGTGAAGATATTTTTTTACCGCTAATTGAAAAAGATGATGATAAATTGATTGATATTTCTGGGGTAGCATTATTTAACGATCAGAAATATACAGGGTATAATCTTTTAGGTGATGAACCTACTATGTTGCTTTTATTTAAAGATCAAATGAAGAAGTACGCAAGATTTAATTTAGAAGTTATTCCGAAAGAAAAAGATATTAGGGAACGGTATATAACGATTCAAGTGAAAAAAAACAAGCCAAAAATGAAAATTAAAGTTTCAAAAGACAATAAAATAACCGTAAATTTAAATCTTAAACTGGACGTTGATACACTTGAGTACGCACATGATGATTTAGCTTCCCAAAAAGAAATTGATATGTTAAATAAAAAAATTTCAAAGCAATTAACAATAAAAGCTGAAAAAATCATTAAAACAGTTCAAGAATCAAATTGTGATGCTTTAGGAATTGGCAGACAGTTAATTTCATTTCATCCTGACGTGTGGAAAAAACTGGATTGGGACAAAGACTATGCTAAAATTACAATTAAACCAAAAGTTGAAGTGAAAATTGTCGGAACAGGTATCTTAAAATAACAAAAAACCATCCATTGAGGATGGTTTTTTGTTTATTTAGATTACAAAATAATAAACACAGAAGAAATGACAAAGTGTTCCAAGCATAATGAAAATATGAAAAATTTCATGAAATCCCCAATTTTTAAAAGATAAAAATTTAGGCTTAATTCCGTAAATCACACCACCAAACGTGTAGAAAATTCCACCTAAGATTAGTGCGAACATTCCTTTCATACTAATCGCATCAGATAAAGGTGCCGAAGCAAGTATAATGACCCAGCCTAAAGCGATATAAAGGGCTGTTGATAACCATCTTGGACAACTAAACCAAATCAACTTGAACAAAACACCACAAAATGCAATGAAAGATACAATCGAAAAGATAATCCATCCCAATGTACCTTTTAGACTAATGATACAAAAAGGAGTATATGTACCTGCAATTAAGACAAAGATCATTGAATGATCCATCCGTCTTAAAAAAGCGATTATTTTATCGCTAGCTTTTGCCATATGATAGGTCGTTGAAGCTAAATAGAGAAGAATCATACTTACACCGAATGCAATAACCGCAGATGTTTGTAATACACTCCCACCAGAAAAAGTTGACTTTAAAACCATCGCTACTAACCCAAATAGCGATAAAACAGCACCAACTAAATGTGTCATGGTATTAATAGGTTCACGCATATAGTTCCCCATATATATCTCCTCCAACTATGTTATGTAGTTTTGATAACTACATATAAAGTTATCATCAACGATATTATATAGTCAAGTGTTTAAAGAACAATTTTTTTATGATAAAATTAACCCGTAAATTACATAAAAAGAGGAAGAAAAATGAAAAAAATTAATGAATTAATTGAACAAATAGATGTAGATAAAAAAATATTATTAGAGGATATTCCTAATCTAGATCTTTATATGGATCAAGTAATCCAACTATTTGATAATAAATTTGCGAAACCGAATTCAAATGAAAAAGTAATGACAAAAACAATGATTAATAATTACGCTAAAGCTAAATTGCTTTTCCCAATAAAAAATAAGAAATACACAAAGAATCACATCATTTTAATCAGTTTAATTTATCATTTAAAAGGTGCACTTTCGATTAATGATATTAAAGAAACTCTAAATGGGTTAAATCAAAGAATACTTGAAAACAATGAAATTAATATTGATGATATATATTCAAGTTTTTTATATTTAAATGAACTAAACGTTGAAAAGTTTAAAACTGAACTGCAACAATCTAGTGAAAATGTAAACAAAGAAATTGAACATATTGATGATGAAAGTAAAGAATATATTGAGAAATTACTCTTAATTACTTCTTTCGTTAATATGAGTAATTTATATAAAAATGCAGCTGAAAAATTAGTAATGGATATGATTGAGAAGCAGAAATAAAATACATTTTTTGAGCTTTGTCGATCGGAAAGGGGCTATTTAATTTAGTAGGTTGCTATTTAAAGTGGCCCCGCCTAATGTTTGGTAGAATGTACGAGGCATTAGGGAATTCTTGATGGAAATGACCTTTCTTTGCAGGTAATATGCCTATATACATCAATGTTTTTTCATTCTAAAAAGGTTTAGAGTAAAATTGCTAGCTTTTCACTTAATATTACTCACGATTGTACAATCTATTGGATGTAATACCTTAACTGGTATGGGTAATTTTTTGTTTTATTTGCTATTCTTTTGAATTTAATTGCAGTTTAGCCGTTTTTATTTGCTATTCTCTAATTTTAATTGCAGTTTAGCCGTTTTTAATTGCGATTTTCAGATTTTTATTGCAGTACAATTTTATTTGCACAGATAGATTCCCCATTTTCAATTCACCAGGACGACATAATGAAGTTATCCAGCACTTATTTGCAGTTTCATTTTAAAATATTTTTCAAATTCTTGCTCTTTCATTCTAATATCAGTCCATTTTTCTTAATTAAGTTTATAATAAAATTTAAATAAGACCAT
This sequence comes from Bacillus sp. AFS029533, assembly GCF_002585125.1. Lineage (NCBI taxonomy): Bacteria > Bacillati > Bacillota > Bacilli > Caryophanales > Bacillaceae > Bacillus > Bacillus sp. AFS029533. The sequence continues at coordinate 28,431 of NZ_NUQC01000042.1, forward strand.
GAAGAGCAAAGGGTGATTTAAATTGCATTCAACTGAAAAACTATATTGGACTTTAATTGAACATAAAAAATGGAAGATTCATATTGCTGCAACAATAAAAGGGTTATGTTTCGTAGGCTCACAATGTGGACCCATTCAAGAATTAATTTTATTTAAGGATAAATACTTTCCTGGAATTGAAATGGAAGAAGATGAAACAATATTAGTAGCTTATAAAAAAGAGATTATTGAATTTTTAGAGGGCGAGCGGACTAATTTTAATAGTAGACTTGATTTTCGTGGTACTGCATTTCAAAATTCAGTTTGGAGTGCGCTATGCTCGATCGGTTATGGAGAAACTAAAACTTATTCAGACATTGCGAGTTACCTAAATAAGCCAAAATCTGTTCGAGCAGTCGGGAGAGCAATTGGTGCAAATCCAATATTGATCATTATTCCTTGTCATCGCGTAATTGGAAAGGATGGATCATTAACTGGCTATCGTGGTGGTTTAGAAATGAAAAAAAGTCTTTTAAAAATTGAAAATAGAAACTAATTAATTAGGAGGTGTTTGGATGGAAAGTGAAATATTTTATAAAAATCCAAAAACCATTCTAAATAAAGGTACAGGTTTTCTCTCAGGATATACTCACTCTTTAAATCCTTATACTGGTTGCTCATATGCATGTTCATATTGCTATGTAAGACAAATGCCTGTTTCACTTTTTCGAAAAAAAGAATGGGGTAGTTGGGTTGATATTAAACAGAGTGCCCCTATTATTCTAGAGAAAGAATTGAAAAAGGCAAAAAGCAAAGATAAAGTAACCATTTTTATGTCATCTAGCACAGATCCATATCAATCGATTGAATATAAAGAAAAATTGACTAGAAGTCTATTAGAAGTCATGCTGCAAAATCAACCAGATTTTTTATTCGTTCAAACTCGGAGTCCGCTTGTAAAAAGAGATATTGATCTCTTAAAGCTATTTAAGGAGAAAGTACGAGTAAGTATGACGATTGAAACAGACTTGGATGAAATAAGAAAGTTTTTCTCACCATATGCACCTCCTATTAATGCACGACTTAAAGTCATCGAAGAGCTTGTAAATGCTGGAATTCCAACCCAAGCTACAATCGCTCCTATTCTCCCTAGTAGCGAGAATTTCCCAAAAAGATTATCGGAAATTGTTCATAGAATCTGTATCGATGATTTTTTTATGGGTGACGGAAGCGGAGGAAAACGAACTGGTCGTCTTGGTATTGAAAAAAAATATGCTGAGCGTAATTTAGAAGATTGGTATGGTCCAGATGCCTATCATATCGTTTATCAACGATTTAAAAAATATTTTTCTGAGGATCAGCTTTTTATTAGTCAAAAAGGTTTTGAACCATAAACCAAAAATTTAAAAACATCAATTCATAAAAAAAATAGAAAATTGTGGTATTTTAAAGTAGAACCTTTTTATGAATGGAGAGATAAAAGTTGGCAGAAGTAAAAATAATGAATAGTAGTTCGGATATTTTGAAAACGTTTCAAACAGTAAGTCAATTACGTCCACATTTAAGAGAAGATGAATTTGTTAACACGATTAACAGATTAATCAACACAAATCATTATCAACTTGTAGCCGTGATTGAAAATGATGAAGTAACAGCTGTTGCTGGTTATCGTATAACAGAATCATTAGCATGGGGGAAATACTTTTATGTTGACGACTTAATTACAAGTGAAAATCATCGTAAAAAGGGCTATGCACAAATTTTGTGGAATTGGTTAATTAATGAAGCAAAACTAAATAATTGTGAACAATTTCATCTAGATTCTGGGGTACAACGTTACGATGCTCATAGGTTTTATCTTAAAAATAGTTTAAATATTACATGTCATCATTTTCAATTGAATTTTTAACTGACTCAACTGCTTCAAAATTAGTTAGCAGATCGATACTCAATACATTGAGGCTGTGAAAACAGTCTCTTTTTTGATAGTAAATTTAAAAAACTTTACAATTATGCTTACGGACCAAATCTTTTATTATTTATTAGAATTGATTTTAGAAAATAGATTAAAGGAATGATATACTATTTTCAAATAGATACAGGAGGCTTTTACTAAATGAAAGAAAAGAATTCAAAACGGCTAGCCAATATTTCACTAATCGTGGCAACTTGTGGTTTCGCTGCAACAATGCCGTTTCAATCTAAATTATTTCAAATCCTTTCTGGTGGATTTGAGGCAGCTTTAGTTGGTGGTCTTGCGGATTGGTTTGCTGTAACTGCAATGTTTCGTCATCCTCTTGGTATACCGATCCCACATACAGCTTTATTACCTAAGAATAGAAAGAAGATTACTGAGGGGATTTTAAATACACTTAATAATCAATGGCTAAGTAAGGAAAGTTTAATTGAAAAGGTAGAAGAACGTGACTGGGTTAATCAAGGTATTAATGCTTTTGAAAAGATACTTGAAAATGATGAATCAAGAAATAAAATGGTTCATTCAATCAAACAGTTTGGTGCATCTATTCAGGATGATACAATCAAAAAATTTTTATTAAATACATTTAAACCAACAATTGATTCCATATCATCTCAGAATTTATTAAGTAAAGCTGTCGATACGGTTATTGAAAAAGAATGGGATGCAAAGACATATGAATTTTTAATTAATAAAATCGAAGAAACTGTTAGCCTACCACATATTAAGGAATTAATCGGTAAAGAAGTTATACAGTTTATCGAGCGAAAGTTTTTTATGATTAAAGCATTTCTACCAATGATTGGAGAAGAGAAAATAACAGAATTTATACATAGCGGATTAATCGATTTACTAACGGAATTAAAACACCCTAATAGTGATCGTAGGAATTTCATTTTATCGTTTATTCGAATGGAAGCTGATAAAACTAAATCGAATGAAAACATTATTCGCCAATTAGATGAATGGAAAAATAAAGGCTATGAATATATTGTAGATCAAGCAATTAAAATGTTTAGAACAAAAATTAATGATGAAGAGTTTATTTTTAATGCGATCCAAAAAATAATTAACTTCATTAAAAATTCTAATTGGATTGATACTGTTGAGCAAAGTTTTAAGAAACTATTAACAAATACAGTTGAAAAATATCACCATAAAATTAGTGATTTAGTAAGATACAATATTGAAAAATTATCTACTGAAGAGATAACTGATTTATTGGAAAATAAAATTGGTAAGGATATTACTTGGATTCGTGTCAATGGAGCTGTTTGTGGATTTATTATTGGTTTAGTACTGACTAGTCTAAGATTGATTTTTACATAATATTTAAACATTACTTCCTACAAAAGCCTTAATTAACGTAAAAAGTTAATTAAGGTTTTTTTATATAATGAAAGTTTAAATTGGCATCAGGGAAGAAAAATCGACGCGTTTTCCAATTTTTGGAATTAATTATAAGTGCAACTACTTTTCTGTCTTCGTCTGAAGTCTCGTCAATAAATTAAAAAAATCCAATAAATAGAAACATAAGCATTTTATTGGAAAGAAAAATTTTTTTCATGTATTATAGGTTTGGGTAAAAAATATTTTCCGAATGGATAATTGGAATGAATTATTTGAACTAACATTAGCTCTAAATAAAAATTAAAGATCGTTTGAAATATATTTTTTATTATCAACTAGTTAAAAGTTCGAGTAAGAGGAGGTTTAGTTAATGGATTCTATGTCATTTGTATTATTCGGAGCCACAGGCGATTTAGCAAAACGAAAAATTTTTCCTGCTTTATATAATTTATTTATAGATCAAAAGATGCCAGAGTCTTTTTCAATCATTGGGATTGGTAGAAAAGATTTTTCAAATGATGAATTTCAGAATCAAGTAATGCAATCACTCATTACTTTTTCAAGACGTTCTTTAGAGGATCAAAAAATGGTCCAAGAATTTCTAGATTCAATTCGTTATCAACAGCTAGATATCACGAATAAAGAAGGATTCGTTGATTTATTAGATTTAGTCAAAGAAAGAGAACAGGAATTACAATTACCTGAAAACAGATTATTTTATTTATCTGTAGCACCAGAATTTTTTGAAGTTATTGCATCAAATATTAAGGAAAGTGGACTTGGTACGACAAAAGGTTGGAAACGTCTAATCATTGAAAAACCTTTTGGACGTGACTTGAAAACGGCTAGAGACTTAAATGAAAAATTAAGTAAGTCATTTAAAGAAGATGAGATTTTCCGAATTGATCATTACTTAGGCAAACCTATGGTTCAGAACTTAGAAGCTTTAGAGTTTGCTAATCCAGTTTTACAAGCATTATGGAACAATCAATATATCGCAAATGTTCAAATTACCGCAAGTGAAACAGTCGGAGTTGAAGAACGAGCAGGTTATTATGATAAATCTGGAGCAATTCGAGATATGTTCCAAAATCATATGTTACAAATATTAATGATGTCTGCTATGCATTTAACTAACCAAAATACGGCTAGTGATGTTAGAGCTGAGAAGAAAAAGGTTCTTGAATCTCTTCTACCTCTATCAAAAGAAGAAGTAGTTTCTCATGTAGTACGTGGTCAATATGGTTCAGGTGAACAAAATGGTAAGAAAGTAGTTGCATATAGACAAGAACCAGGAATTGAATTTTCATCACAAAATGATACTTATGTAGCAGCTAGAGTATTAATCGAAAACGATTTTTGGAAGGGAATTCCATTCTATATCCGTACAGGTAAAAGAATGAAAGAAAAATCTACTCGAATCGTTTTTGAATTCAAAAGTCCGATTCAAAATCTTGCCAAAAAGAACAGCATTAATAATGGACCAAATTTATTGGTTATTGAAATTAATCCAAATGAAAGAGTTTCTTTCTATTTAAATAGCAAAAACGTAGAGGGCAATATTGAACCTGTACAAGCTGAGTATTTTGCGAATAAAGAAGATCGTCCAGAAGCGTATGAGTTATTAGTATACGATGCGTTACGCGGCGATTCGAAATTTTTTGCTCATTGGAATGAAGTAGAATTATCATGGCAATGGGTTCAACCAATTTTAGAAGCATTTGAAGAAAATTTAGTACCACTTCATACTTATAAATCCGGTTCATTTGGTCCAGAGGCTGCTGATGAATTATTAGCAGAAGATGGTTTCAAATGGTGGTTAGATACAGATTTTGTACAAGAAAATGAAAACAACAAAACAGATCTAAAAAGGAGTATTTAAATTATGAGTTCGATTTCTACATTATCAATTAATACAATCCGCACACTTTCAATTGATGCGATTAACCAAGCTAATTCTGGTCATCCAGGTTTACCAATGGGTGCAGCGCCAATGGCATATGCACTTTGGGCAGATCATTTAAAGCATAATCCAAAAAGTTCAAAATGGTTTGACCGTGACCGTTTTGTATTATCAGCTGGTCATGGTTCAAGTATGTTATATAGTTTACTACATCTTGCAGGCTACGATGTTTCAATCGAAGACCTTAAAGATTTCCGTAAACTAAATAGTAAAACACCTGGACATCCTGAATTTGGACACACTGATGGTGTTGAAGCTACGACTGGTCCATTAGGACAAGGTATTGCTACTGCTGTTGGTATGGCAATGGCTGAAGCTCATTTAGCAGGTAAATTTAACAAAGATAACCTTTCTATTATTGATCACTATACTTATGCATTAGTTGGTGATGGTGATTTAATGGAAGGTGTTGCATACGAAGCTATGTCACTTGCTGGTCACATGAAACTTGGAAAACTAGTTGTATTATACGATTCAAACGATATTTCATTAGATGGTACATTAAATCTTTCTTATTCAGAAGATATGAAAAAGAGAGCTGAATCATTTAACTGGCAATATTTAAGAGTAGAAGATGGAAACGATCATGTAGAAATTTCGAAAGCAATCGAACAAGCTAAACAAAACTCAGACCAACCGACAATCATTGAAGTTAGAACAATTATTGGTTACGGAAGTCCAAAAGTGGCTGGTACAAATAAAGCCCATGGTAATCCATTAGGTCTTGAAGAAGCAAAAGAAACGAAAAAAGCATATGCTTGGAATTACGAAGAAGATTTCTTTGTACCAGAAGAAGTTAAATGTCATTTCAAAGAAATACAAGAAAAAGGCAGCGAAAAAGAAGCTGAGTGGAATAAAGTTTTTAATGCTTACCGTGAAGCTTACCCAGAATTAGCAGTTCAGCTTGAAAAAGCAATTAAAGGTGAAGTTTTAATCGAAACAGAAGATTTATTAACTTTTGACGAGAATAAAACAATCTCTACACGTGTTGCAAGTGGAGAAGCAATTAATCACTACATTAAAACAGTTCCTGAAATTTTCGGTGGAAGCGCAGATTTATCTCATTCAACAATGACAGATATTAAAGATGAAAGTAAATTTGCTGTAGAATCATTTGCTGGACGCAATATTTATTTTGGTGTACGTGAGCATGCGATGGGTGCAGCTGCAAATGGTATGGCATTACACGGTGGAGTTAAGCCTTTTGTAAGTACGTTCTTCGTATTTAATGATTATTTACGTCCATCAATTCGTTTAGCAGCATTACAAAAATTACCAGTAACATATGTATTCACTCATGACTCAATTGCAGTTGGTGAAGACGGCCCTACACATGAGCCAGTTGAACATTTAGCAGCTTTACGTGCGATCCCTGGTTTAACAGTTATTCGTCCATCAGACGCAAATGAAACAGCTAATGCTTGGGCATATGCGTTACAAAATACAAATGGACCAATCGCTTTAGTATTAAGTCGTCAAAATTTACCTGTATTTGAAGAAACAGCATCTAGATTAGATAATCTTTCAAAAGGTGGATATGTTTTAACAGAAACGAATGATCAACCAGACTTAATTTTAATCGCTACAGGTTCAGAAGTGTCACTTGCAGTGAATAGTAAAATTGAGTTAGAAAAAGAAAACTTATCAATTCGTGTAGTAGCAATGCCAAGTTGGGAGCTATTCGATCTACAATCAGATGAATACAAAGAGTCTGTTTTACCATCACACGTATTAAACCGTGTTTCAATTGAAATGGGAATTTCACTTGGATGGGAACGCTATGTTGGTTTCAAAGGTAAAAAAATCTCAATCGAGACTTTTGGAGCATCTGGAACAGGTAATGAAGTAATGGAATTATTTGGTTTTAGTACAAAGAATGTAGTTAACGTAAGCAAAACTTTATTAAATTCTTGATCAAATAATATTTTATTTATTTTTTTATCATAAAAATTTTTACTTAGAGAAAAACATTAATATTACTGTAGATATTATGGGAGGATAACGTAATGAAAGTTGGTTTAATTGGATTAGGAAAAATGGGTCTAAACTTAGGTCAAAATTTAATGGATCATAATCACGAAGTAGTAGCATTTGATTTGAATACTGCAGCAGTAGAAGAAATGAAAGGCTTTGGTGCTGTTGGTACTTCAAGCTTAGAAGAATTAGTAAAAAATCTTGATACGCCAAGAGTTCTTTGGATTATGGTACCACATGGAGTAGTAGATTCTGTTATTAGTGATGTAAAACCATTCTTATCAGAAGGGGATATTATCATTGAAGCAGGAAACTCACATTATAAAGAGTCTATTAGACGTTATGATGAATTAAAAGAACATGGAATCCGATTCATGGATGCTGGTACTTCAGGCGGTATGGAAGGCGCTCGTAACGGTGCTTGTTATATGGTTGGTGGAGACCAAGAAGCTTGGGATATCGTAGAACCAATCTTTAAAGATACTTCAGTAGAAAATGGTTTCCTATATGCTGGTAAAATTGGTAGTGGACATTTCCTAAAAATGGTTCATAATGGTATCGAATACGGTATGATGGCTGCAATCGGTGAAGGATTTGAAGTACTAGAAAAAAGTGACTTTGATTATGATTATGAAAAAGTTGCGAAAGTATGGAATAATGGTTCTGTAATTCGTTCTTGGTTAATGGAATTAACTGAAAATGCATTCTCAAAAGATGCTAAGCTTGATGAAATTAGAGGCGTAATGCATTCATCTGGTGAAGGGAAATGGACAATTGAAACTGCTCTAGACCTTCAAGCTGCTACTCCAGTTATTGCAATGTCATTATTAATGCGTTACCGTTCATTAGATAACGATACGTTCACAGGTAAAGTAGTTGCGGCTCTTCGTAATGAATTTGGTGGACATGCAGTTGAAAAGAAATAAATAAAGTATAAAATAGGAAATATCCCTAAAAATTGGAGGAATTTAAAAATGAAATTTTTTATTGACACAGCTAATGTAGAAGACATCCAAAAAGCTTATAAAATGGGTGTATTATCTGGAGTAACTACAAATCCATCTTTAGTAGCAAAAGAAGGAGTTAAATTCGAAGACCGTATCGAAGAAATTTTAAAATTAGTTCCTGAAGTAGAATCAGTTTCTGCTGAAGTTACGCCAAATGCTGTATCTGCTGAAGAAATGATCGCTGAAGCTGACGAGCTTATTAAAATAAACGGTGGAGATAAAAATATTACAATTAAATTACCAATGACACTTGCTGGTTTAGAAGCTTGCCGCTACTTAACGAAAAAAGGTGTTAAAACAAACGTAACATTAATCTTTACTGTTAACCAAGCTTTATTAGCAGCTAGAGCAGGTGCTACTTATGTATCTCCATTCTTAGGTCGTTTAGACGATATTTCTGAAGATGGTGTATTATTAGTTGCTAAAATTGCTGAATTATTCAAAGTTCATAATATGGACGCTCAAATCATTGCTGCGTCAGTTCGTCACCCAGATCATGTTACTCGTGTAGCATTAGCTGGAGCTCATATCGCAACAATTCCTTACAGTGTTATTGAGCAATTATCTAAACACCCATTAACAGATCAAGGTATTGAAAAATTTGCTGCTGACTGGGCAAAAACTTCATTATAATTTGTAAGAAACTTTAAATTAAATAAGTACAAAGCCCCCATATTCATTGAAACATAATTTGTAGCTATGAATTGGGGGTATTTACATAAAAACAAGGAATAGAGGAGGAAATAGGAATGAATTCGAATCAGAAATTTGTTGGTTATGTAGGTACATATACAAAAAGTGAAAGTAAAGGGATTTATCAATTTACGCTTGATACAGAAAAAGAAAGAATAACTGATGTTAAAGCGGTTGCTGAACTAGGAAATCCAACTTATTTAACAATTAGTGAAGACAATAAGAATCTATATGCTGTTGTAAAAGAAGGGAACTTAGGTGGTATTGCTGTTTATTCGATCGATGAAAACAGTGGTGAGCTAAAAAAATTAAATGAACAGCTTAATGAAGGCGCTTCACCTTGCCATATTAGCATTGACTCATCTAAGCAAAATATTGTTACAGCAAATTATCATAAAGGTACAATTGAATTATATAAAATCAATCAAGAAAATGGTTTTGCTAGTGATGTTAAATCGATTATGCAACATGAAGGAACAGGTCCGAATAAAGAACGTCAGGAAAAACCTCATGCCCATTTTTCTGGTTATACATTAAATGAAAAATATGTTGCTGCAATAGATTTAGGAATCGATAAATTAATTACTTATAAAATTGAAAACAATTCTTTAATTGAAGTAAGCAGTCTATCTGTTAAACCTGGAAGTGGACCACGTCATATCACATTCCATCCGAATGGAAAGTTCGCTTATATTATGACGGAGCTTAGTTCGGAAGTAATTGCGCTACAATTAAATGAAGATGGAAGCTTTACAGATTTACAATATATTTCTACAATCCCTAGCGATTTTACTGAAAACAATCAAGGAAGTGCCATCCATATTTCAAAAGACGGTCAATTCGTATATGCAGGAAATCGTGGTCATAATAGTATCGCAGTATTTAGTGTAAATCAAGATACTGGTAAGCTTGATTTAGTGGAAATTACTTCAAGTGAGGGTAATTGGCCAAGAGATTTCGTTTTAGATCCATCTGAGAACTATTTAGTTGGTTCAAATGAAATGTCAGGGAATCTAGTTTTATATGCAAGAAATAAAACGACTGGAAAATTAACAGTGCTTCAATCAGACGTACAAGTACCTGAAGCAGTATGTGTAAAATTTTTAAACGTTTAATCTAAATTAGGAGACTTTTAAGATGGATTTTAAAATAACAGATGCAGCAAAAGAAATACTTGGCGCAGTAGATGAAAATAAAATACTTCAATTAGAATTTGACCGTGGAAGCTGTGATGTAGTAAATAACATTTATGAGATAAAAGTTATTAATAAAAGAGAATGTGGTCCTAATGAAAAAATGATAATTGGTGACCAGTTTGAATTTATGGTAAATAAAAATTTTGAAGATGTATACGAAGACCAACTAGTAATCGATTATGTTAATGGATCATTTGTTTTCAAAAATCGAAATCAAATTTTTAATAATCGAATCGGATTAACTTATATTAAATAAGATTATATTAACGGTTACTTAAATGATTACGAGAGAAGAATTTTTTTGAGATGCGATTCTTTGAGGGATTAGCGTCTCTTTTTTTGATTTATGAAAAGAGAGGGGGATACTTATTACTTATATAATAAATTTTTACAAAATTAACAAATTACATTGTTCTCATTCCTTTCAATAAATTTAAATTAGTTTTATAGGTGAAAAATAATCTCTACTATTCTTGTTTTAGTCGATTTGCTTGAATCTGTTTAGTCATCCAATGTTTATCTGTCTGCACATGGTTTTCTCGAACAAACTTTGCAACCGAGTATTTAAAATCATTGTATTGAAATCCATCAGTTAATCGTATAACGTATCCTTCTTGTTCCCCGCCTAAATTTGACTTTTTTGTATAACAAGCTTTTATAGCTTCTTCATTAAAGACACCCTTGTATAAAACCGGTGCCGTTTTTAGACCTAATAATTCAGACCATATAATCGTCTCTTCCCACGATAGACATTTATTTTGTTCGTCCCATATTGAAAAGATATAAAAATAACTATCTAGTTCCTCATAAAGGATCGAATGCATTGCATATACATTTTCTCCACAAACTCGCCAATGTTCGGGGATTTGGTAACCAATCGTTGCTTGTAGCATTTTAACCCAATGTCTGGATGGATGGTCTAGGCTATCAGTTGATCTTGCGTGTATCGCATCCCGATAAATCGAGCAATTTTCACCATCTATTTTTTCCGTTACAACAACTTCTTTTCCAATAAAATGTTCAATAGTATGAAGCGTTTTATCATCAGAAGTTTTAGATTCTGACCAAGGTAAATGAAATGTCTTTGGATACTTAATTTTCATATACTAACACCTCACTTCGCAAACGTATCTGCTTCACGAAAGAAATAAAGTTTTGCGAGTAATTCATCACCAAGTAAATGATAAATTTCAGTTGCTCCTTCGTTTCCACCGTAGTTAATTAACATGTGCATTTCGATGATCCCAACTACGGCTTGAATAAATTCATCTTCAAAACCAAGTTCAGTTAAAAAATGAAATGCAATTTGTGAAGAAACTTTTTCATGACCAAAGTATGAATAATAACCTTTTGTTACTTTATACGTCTTACAGAATACCTTCCCAACATCATGAAAAAGAGCTGCCATTTGCAGAATAAGTTTATCTTCTTCTTCGTACATTTCATTAATGTACTCAATAACTCCGTATGTGTGTTGGCATAATGTCAGCGAATGAAACGGATTTTCTTGATTAAAATCCTTCATAGCTTGAAAAAATGGTACACAAGTGAGCTTCTCGAATAACTCTTCATAAGAAACTTCATTCACTAGTAGGTAAGTTAATTCATGTTTCAACATTTCATAAGAATATGATTCATGTATTGTGTGGATGACATCCCATCCTTCATTTTTTAAAGGGAAATCAAGACTTTTCCTCATCTTAACAAGAATTCGATCTTCTACTACACGCTTTCTCTTGTTATTTCGGTCTACACAAACTTCATACGGCACATCCATGTAATAGCACTCTTTCTGAACGTTTACGAATTTATTTAATGCTTTCATTCGTCTTTCACGTTCAATATTTGTTGCATCAATGAGAACACTTTTCCCTTCAGCAAGTAAATGATTGGCTCTTTTGTATAATTCCATATACAAAAGATTCGTCCTCTTTTGCTTATTTACATTAAAGAACAGTGTTTGACGTAACTCATCAGTGGATAAAATAATGGCTTTTTCTTTCTTGGCGATTTGTTTAGCCATTTCACTTTTCCCACTACCAGGAATTCCAATCATATAAATCAATTTTTGCATTTTAACTTCCTCCTTTATCTAAAGGCAGATAAATAAAGGAATTACGATTTGATGGAGCGAAAGTTGGAAATCGAATTCAAAATACCAAATACTTCCGCAATTTCTATTATATATACGAATTTAAGCTACTGATAGCAAAATATTAATTTTTTCAACAATATAGCAAATTTAAACGATTTAATAAAAGGTTAAGCTACTCTTTTAAAGTGAATAAAATAGAGTTGGATAAATATTTGAATAGTCGGAAAATAACCCGATTGACGGTTTATTTGGTGTAATGGATAATTAATAACAATAGAATCAAATATAGTCAATGGAGGTCGAATGTGATCAATCAGAAAATAAAATACACACTATTGTTTCTCTTGTGTTTTGTCTTCATCTGTTACAAATTCCTTATGCCTACTTTACAGATGAATGGAAACAATCAAAAAAATATACTAGCAACAATCCATTCAGTAACCAATGGGGCAAAAACTATTGATATTATTAAAATTTTAGATATTGGAAATGATCGATTTGTTGCCTATTTGCAAAACAATACTCCGTCGTACATTCATTTTAAAAAAGATAATATTGGAAACTATAAATTTCTAAATGCTGAGTTTGGATCGAACTATGAAAGTGACATAAATAATGAAAATAAAATAAATTCAAACTTACAAGACTTTGCTTTGCCGATCAAATATAAAAATGACAAGCCTTTACCTTTGAAAATCTTAGTCATCACAAATCATTTTAATACTGTCTCTAAATTAAGCGTTCGCCTTGTGAATGCTACTGGGAGCACTGAAAAAGTTGAAATAAAGGTTGGTAAACCTACCGCTAAAATCATTACAATGTACAAAGCAACAAATGCATTTAGTTTAGAAAAAAGGTATTTTGATGAACATGGAAAACAGATTGATTAATTAATAGGTAAACATCGAGGCTTAATATATATTCCGAATAAGATTGCCATAAGGATGTAAAGGGTTTATTTTCGGATGTTGATTCACATATTGGTTTTGGCAGTGAGATGGAGCTAGGACATGCTGGTGAAGAAGAATATATGAAAAAGTGTGGGATTAAAAAAGGTGAGTGAGTCAAAACGTTAAAGCATAAAAAGTTTTTTTATATTTCAATCATACTGTTTATGATATCTGTGGCATTTAATTTTACTTTTCCCAATGATGAAACTTTAGGTGCGAAATTTTCAGTAAATAATATACCGATTACAAAAGAAACTGGACTAAATTATGTAGGAATTACATCGATACTATTATTGATCGCTAGCTTTTATTTTCTATCAAAATCATTTAAAAAATTTAGGGTACGGATTATTTTGATTGCTTTATTCATTTCAGTGATTACTCCATCTTTTCTTGCAAATGCATATCAAAAGACAATGGCTACTGATATTTATGCAGTTTCGTATGAGCGGAGTAAAAGTAGGTGTAATTTTGAAATGAAAAATGAAACAATATTACATGCAGAATGTGAACTTCCTTTTAAAAACTATCGTAATAGTGATGTGCTTTTTACGATTGATTTTTATAATAAATATCCGTTTGAGGACGAAGGGGCCATGTTATCACTCATGAAAAAAAATGCCCCATATAAAGTAAAATTAGGAAGAAATGAGAGTAAGGTTGTAAAAATTGAAACAGATATTGATGTATCAACCATTAAAAATCATGTTGATAGTGGGGAAACAACAGAAGTACATATGATGATCATCTCTAAAGGGAAAAGTAGAAAAATATGAGTCCTTTCTTATATTTGATTCTACCAATTCCAATAAGTTGAATAGTAAAGTGTCACAATAGTGGCTCTTATATTATTTGAAACACTTTTTCCATTAAGGGTAGTATACGGGATAAATTAGATTGTTTGTGATATGATTTAAAATAAAAACATACACTCTAGTGATGTATATTTTTAACACTTTAGGGGATGGAGAAATGAAATTTGAGATGCAAAAAGCGAATATGTTGGCTGAAGATATAAATGATTTTGTTAAGTTAGTACATAATAGTTATGAAAATAGTAAATACACGTCTACTAATAATAAAGACAAAATATATCAAATAAAACTACTAATTGAAGAATTTAGATTTCAAGTATTGGCAGATGAACTATTCAGAATTAATCGGTTTGCGTGGGATGGAAAATATACATATTTATTGATTGAGAACTTTATAAAAGGAATAAGCATTATTGATGAATACGTGGAAAATAACTATAATGAACTTTATATTTTCACAGCAAAACTCTACACTTTAAAAAATGCAATCATTTCATTTAATAATAAGTAATAAAATGTGTCAAGATTATTCCAATAAAAATTAAAAATGCTATTTCCTCTAAGAAAGGTAATAGCATTTAAGATTGAAGTTTGTTAAAGTTTTTTAAACCTAATTGGACTTACCATTAAGAAAGCAAGAATTAAAGTAATCCATGCATTACTATAAAAAAACATTCCCATACCAGCTAAAGGTAAACCAGCAGCAGGAATAGGTAAACCCTTAAAATAACCTATGGTAGGTTTAGCACTAAATTTTGCTAATCTTAATGCCCCCATCGTAGGAAAAAGGATAAATGCAAGTGATGTTAAGATTGATGGTGCCGAAATGGAATGAAATAAAAGCGCAGGGGCAACGCCGAAACTAACAATATCCGCTAAAGAATCTAGCTCTACACCAAATTCACTATTCACTTTTAGTTTCCTAGCCACTCTTCCGTCAAGAAGATCAAAAATAGCAGCGATGAAAATAAAAATTGAGGATAACATGATTAAACCACTCATATTAAGCGTGATCGATAGAACACCACATACTAAATTTCCGATTGTAAGTAAATTGGGTATAGATTTTACGACCTGACTAAACAAAGTATCCCCCCTGACATAAAAACCTTTCAATAGTATTTTCTAACTTTTTACACTTTATTCTTAAATCATACATAGTTATTTATTAAGTTTGTAAAATTAAAAAAGGGGAAAAATACCAAATACCGAATAATAAATACATAGGATCAAGTTAAAATAAGATTAAAGATTTTAGGAGGCATTAAATGAAGGCATTATCCGTTTCACTTGAACTATTTCTAGAAGTGATTAGAATAATAGCGATTTTCGGGTTACTAGGTGCTTTATTTTCAACTGTTGTATCAAAAACATATAATGAAATTGGTGTAAATCTTACTCATACTGGATGGTGGTGTTATTTTGGTATACTTGTTTTAATTTTTGTCATCTATCGAAATAAATTACAATTCAGTGGATGGTATAATGGAAAAGGAAGGGAGAAATTAACTAAAATAGTCACAAAACTGTTAATTTCTTGCTCAATCATTATGATATTAATACCTGGCATAAATGAAGTAATTCATAGGTTGTAAAAAAGTTAATATAGCAGTTACTTAGAAAACAACAAGATCGACGATTAGTCGATTTTTATTTTGTCTATACAATTGAATCTAGGAGTGATTGAATTGACACTATTTGGCTATCTATTTTGGGGATTTTTTGTTGTTGCCATTGCATTTGGTTTTTTTATGCAAAAAAAATTTGGAACAAAAGCACCTGATAAAACGGAAAGTCAAAAATTGCATGAAGAAATTACGAGACAGACACATAACAATGATCGACCAAGATTTTAAATCATGGGTGCGGTTGAATTAATTGAAAAATCATTGTACTAATTTCCAAATGACGTAGAAGCTTGAAAAAGTTAATATAAAAGAAAAAGTAGTACTTTACCAAGAAAGGAAAATACCATGAAAAAGATTGATGAATACTTTGAAACAGCAATGGAAGCTTGGAGTATGATGCAAAAAACGACTGATGATGAAGGAGCAGAATGGGCAGAACGATTCGAACGCTACTTCTATGAATTTATTGATGAAGTGAAGAAATGGTGGGAAACGCTTGATCCAAAACCTACAAATATAGAAGATGCTGAGGAGTTACCTGAAGTTAAAAAGTGGATGGAGCAAATTCCAGGTCCAGTACAATTAAATTTCCTAACTGAATTAGAGGATATAGTTGATGGTATTGAGACAGTACGGTTGGATTTTAATGAATAATTAAACGAATGTTAAGAGGAATACATATGTCTAAAAAAAAGATCCAGATAATAGATTTAATGTAACTTATTAAGAAGGTAAAATGACGTCTGGCGTAAAAATAATAGAAGATAAAGAGACAGAAATACATTATTTATTTAGTTGGCATGGCTATGCTGGAGGACTTACTCCATTTTTGGATAAGGACGGGAAACCAGTCATAAAAGAAAAGAATGAAAAGGAATAGGAGCTGATTAGGATTCAGCTCTATTTCGTTTTAAACATGTACATATTAGTTTATAGACCAACGTTTACAAAGAAATTTAACGTATTAAAATTTGATTTCAAAAAGTCACATCAAAAGGATGATGTGACTCTTTTTGTTATTCAATATGCAATCCAGCAAATATTACCCTTAATCCATATAGAAATTGTTCTTCAAAATCAAAACTATAATGATACTGTTCACCAAAAAATGATGTAAATGCAGTTACTTCCTCTGGAGTGTATGTAAACTGTTTTGCACGATGTTCATCTGCTATAAATGACAAAACATAATTGTTAAAAAGGTTACCAGCAATTAAACAGTTTTTATCAGATACACCATATTTAGTCAAATTTTCTAAAGTGAATTTGACTGCTTTTAATCTACTCGGTGTAGTTGGCATTGATTGCGCAAAAACTTCTACTGCATCTCGTGTCTTTAATAAAACTCTACGTACTTCAAATGCAAGAGCTGTTAAAGCTTCTTTTGCATCATCTAATTCTTCAGGAAGGACAATTTCATTATTTAGGTGCTCAGCAATTAAATCATATAAAGCCTGTTTATCTTTAATATGCCAATATAGGGACGCGGCTTTGATCTCAAGTTCCTTTGCCAAAGTGCGCATCGATAAATTACTTATTCCGTCACGATTCAAAATATCAAGTGATGCTTTTACAATTGCTTCTTTCGTTATCGCCATAAATTCTCTCCAAAAATTTAATAATTGTCATTGACTCTAACAGTGTTAGATGTTAATCTAACGATGTTAGATAACTAACGTTGTTAGACGTATTTGTTCTCTTATTGTACTAGAAATAGTAACTACTTTAAAGCTCAAACAAATTACCTATTTGCTAAATCAAATAAATTTAAATAATAAGATCTGTGAACAATGATTGATAACATTAAAAAGAGATAGGGTGGATATGATGATGAAAAATATGCGCAAGAAAAAAGATGTTGGTATTTATGGCTTTACAGCAAAATGGTATGATAAAAATTCTCGAAAAAGTCGTCTAGCACAAATGCAAGAATATGCAACCGAAATTAAATCGTTAGTTCATGAAGGTGCTAGGATTTTAGAAGTAGCTCCTGGACCAGGATATCTATCTATTGAGCTTGCAAAAATGGGTTTTGATGTAACAGGAGTAGAGTTAAGTCCAGATTTTGTTAACATTGAAAAAAATAATGCAAAGGAAGCAAATGTTTTAGTAGATTTTAAAGAAGGTAATGCATCAAATCTACCATGTGAAGATAACACATTTGATTTTATTGTTTGCAGTGCAGCATTTAAGAATTTTATGGATCCATTAAAGGCACTTAAAGAAATGTACAGGGTATTAAAGCCAGGTGGTACGTCACTTATAATTGATATGAATTTTAACGCAACTGCTCAAGATATTGAAGGTGAAATTAGAAAAACTGGAATGAAGGGGTTTGATAAGTATTTTGTAAAATTTGCATTTAAAACTTTCTTGAAAAAAGGTGCGTATACAAAAGAAAATTTTGAGATGTTTTTAAATGAAACTGAATTTAAGAATTATCACATTAAGCAAGAGGATATTAGCTTATATGTATATCTTTCTAAATGATCAGGTTTATTTACCCATTTAAATTCTAGATTGATATAATAAACAGATAGTATCTTAGAAAGTTGGAATCGGTTTGAGAAAATATCTTCTTTATATTTTGTATTTTAAGCTTACATGGGATCTCATTCATTTAGTATATAAGGCTTGGGGAGAGAATAAAACGCAAACTCTAGGTTTTGATACTATTTCAATCTTCATCGATTTATTTATTATTTTGATTTTATTAAAAACAAAAAAGTCTAGAAAAAGCTTAACAAAATTTAAGCATTTCCATAACGAGGCTTTAAATTGTGATGACAGAAAAGAATATGAAAAAGCTCTCCAAATAAGAGAAGAAGCTCTGAATTTGCACTCACTATCTGATTTACAACGTGCAGAATTATATGTTGGTAATGGTGGAACATATTCTTATTTAAAAGATTATGAAAATGCTACCAACAGTTTCGATAAAGCTTTTGAGCTAGTTAAACTAGAAAAAATACCTTACGATGAGCAATATAAAGTAATGATTGATTGCTACGTAAAAGCAAATCGAAAAGAAGATGCAATAAAATTAGTAGAAGAATTGTTAGAAAGACAATCTTACAATAAAAAATTCAAAAGGTTGCAGCCTATAATGGATCAATTATTAACTTAATTTTACTAGTAGAATTCCATTTTAATAGAGAAAATTATAAAAAGTCGATTCCTTAGGTGGAAATCGACTTTTTTAATATTACTTATCATTTATTATTCATAAAATTTTGTTTCTCTAAATATTCTAGAACTGTTTGAGAATATTCATGATGAGATTCTTGTGTATACTTTGCAATCGTATAAATTTGTGCTAAGTTCTTTAATCCTAGTCGTTCTGTCATTTCTTTAAGCTTTGGAACGTCCATGTAACGTTGCCAGCCTTTTTCATTTCTTTCTTTATAGATTTCAAGAATATCTTCATCTGAATAATCATTATATTGTTCATAATGTACTAGACCTTGTCTTGGAAGGCGGTCACGTAAAGCTGGATTTTCTTTAGGATAGCCTAATGAATATCCTACAACTGGTACTACATTTGGTGGTAAGTTAAGTATTTCTCCAATTTGATTGCAATTTGCAAGTGTAGAGCCCATATAACATAAACCAAGACCAGCATTCTCTGCTGCTAATGCACAGTTTTGAGATGCCAATGTAGCATCAATGGCACCAATCATAAAGCTCATGAAATTATCAAAATGTACAGGTGCATCATTAAGCGTAAGCCATTTTCTCATTCGATTAAAATCCACACAAAAAGTTAAAAGTATAGGTGCATCAATAACCATTGATTGCTCCATATGAGCAGAATATAATTTCTTTCTAATTTCCTTGTCTTTTGTAACAATAATCGAATAAGATTGCATATTGCCACTTGAAGACGCACGAATTCCTGCATCTAATATTTGATCTAACAGTTCTTGGCTTACTTCCTTATCTTCATATTCTCGTATTGATCTGTGCCCATGTAGTACATCGGTAAATTCCAAAGCTTTCACTCCTCATATTAAAAAGATTTCATTAGAAATAATAAAAATATACAAAGTTTCGACAAATAATATGAATTTGTAATTATTTCTGAATAATCAAATTATAAAGTAAACATATCATAAAAAAACGCTACCGTACATAAATTTGTGCTTTTTAAAAATTTTTAGTAAAAATTACTCAGTTTAACATTTTTTTAGAATAGTAGAGGTTTGGGACAATGTCTAAATATGTCAAAAAATATTGCTAAGTAGATTAAGGGTTAATAGAATGATTTATTAAATTAATGAGTAAATTGATTAATTAAAATATAAACGATATGACTTTAGAAAAATTGGTAGAAACTAGTAATAGATGTGCCTATATGATTAGGAAGCTAAGGAAATAAATTGAATATAAAAAAGAAAGTAAGCTCAGCATACTATTTTATACTGAACTTATTTTCTCAACTTTTTTATCAATCAAGTTTTTTATTCTAACTTTAAATTCTTAAATTCAATTCGATATAAATCACGACGTCGATCACGTAATTGACGGACTGATCCCGTATTTCGTGAACGTCTTAATTTTTCAAGGTCAACATCTCCGACTACGACAGTATCAACATTTGCATCACATTCACCAACAATGCCATCTCTTGCGAAGCCAAAATCAGAAGGGGAGAAAATACCAGATTGTGCATATTGAATGTCCATGTTCTGTACATGTGTTAAGTTCCCAACTGTTCCTGCGATACAAGTATATACTTGGTTCTCAATCGCTCTTGCTTGAGCACAATATCGAACACGGAGATAACCTTGGCGATCATCGGTACAAAATGGAACGAAAATGATATTTGCACCTTGATCGACTGCAATACGAGCAAGTTCTGGAAACTCGATATCGTAGCATATTTGGATAGCGATTTTTCCACAATCGGTATCAAAAACATGGATTTCGTTTCCTTCTGAAATTCCCCACCATTTTCGCTCATTAGGAGTTGCATGAATTTTTAATTGCTTTTCAATCGTACCATCACGTCTAAATAGATAAGCAACATTGTAGATATTACCGTCTTCTTCAACGAAGTGAGATCCCCCAACAATATTGACATTGTAGCGTACAGCAAGTTCTGTAAACAGTTCGATATATTGCTCAGTATAAGTTGCAAGCCTACGAACAGCCTGATCAGGACGTTTTTCTTCCAGAAAAGACATCAATTGTGTTGTAAACAACTCTGGGAAAACAGCAAAATCTGAACCGAAGTCGGCGGCGACATCAACATAATACTCGATTTGCTTCGTAAAATCAGAGAATGAATCGATTTTTTTCATCATGTATTGTATTGCGCAAATTCTAACCGGAAATGAAGCACGATAAACACGTTTAGATTTTGGAAGATAGTCAATATTACTCCATTCCATTAAAGTGGCAAATGAATCTGATGCTTTATCATCCGGTAGGTAACGAGTATTAATACGTTTAATAGTAAAACCTTCCATTAATTGAAATGATAAAACGGGGTCATATATACTGTGTTTTTCTACTGCAGCTACATACTCACGTGGTGACATTTCATCTCTATGTTTATGATAATTTGGGATTCGACCACCAATGATAATGCTTTGAAGATTTAATTGTCGAGCTAATTCCTTTCGCGCTTCGTAAAGACGATGACCAATTTTCATACGACGGTATTCTGGATCAACCATAACTTCAATACCATACAAATTAAATCCATTCGGATCATGATTTGTAATATAACCATTATCAGTTATGACATTCCAAGTGTGCTGATCGTCATATTCGTCGAAGTCAACCATTAAACTTGAACAAGAACCAATAATTTTATCTTCATATTCTACACAAAACTGGCCTTCTGGAAAAATGCGAATATGACTTTCTAATTGTTCACGTTTCCATCCTTCCATACCAGGAAAACAACGATTTGATAACTTCATAATTTCACTTATATCTTCCATACGTATATTTCGAACTTCAATTTTCTTCTCATATTTTGACATATCTGTCTCTGACATAATCTCACGTCCTAAATATAAATGTCTCGATGCTAAGGGGCCATATGGTCTATAGCATTTCGATTCTCACAGTTAGGATACCCACAATTTACCTTTTCAATATGATCTTAAAAAGAGAAGAGGTTTTATTTTTAAATACAACTTATTTAATGTTAGGGGTTCATGAGGAAGTAAAAGAGCAAAAATGTGAAAAATTGTTACTCATAAGGGGTCATGAGGAAGTAAAACAGCAAAAATGTGAAAAATAGTTACTCATGAGAGGTTCATGAGTAAATAAAACAGCATGAATCTGGAATATAGTTACTCATAAGAGGTTCATGAGGAAGTAAAACAGCAAAAATGTGAAAAATAGTTACTCATGAGAGGTT
>NZ_NUQC01000043.1:0-39744 GCF_002585125.1 Bacillus sp. AFS029533
GCAGGCAGAGCAGAAAGAGCGGGAAATGCAGGCAGAGCGGAAAGAACGGGAAATGCAGGCAGAGCAGAAAGAGCAGGAACTGCAAGCAGGGGAGATAGACTGAGAAATGCCGGTAGAGCGGAAAGACCAGGAAATGCGGGGAATTCTAGAAGAGGCGAAAGAACAGAAAGTGTTGGAAGATCAAGAAGTGCAGGGAAATCAAGAAATGAAGGCAGATCTAGTAGAAGAAGTAGATAAGAAAAACGTGAAGAGTAGGTAGTTAATAGTTGTAGGAATAATCTTATAAAGTGATTTTGGGAAGGTCTTTTCCCTTAAAAATTAAATAAATAGGTGATTTTATGACGCAGAATGGATTTCGAGAGGAAAAAGAAGTACACAATTTAGAGGAATTGAAAGCCCTTATTGAAGAGGCAAAAGAGTTTATTCCGTATGGAAAAGTAGCCAATTATATTCCTGCTCTTGCAAAGGCAAATAAAAAGGATTTATCGTTGGCTGTGTTTTTGCCTGATGGAAGACATTTTGAGGCTGGAAATACGAGCATTCGTTTTACTTTGCAAAGTATTTCGAAGGTAATTTCGCTAGCTTTAGTTTTAATGGATCGTGGCGAAGATTATGTATTTGAGCGAGTAGGGATGGAGCCTACAGGAGATCCGTTTAACTCAATTGCAAAATTAGAAGTTAGGTCTGCTGGAAAGCCGTTAAATCCAATGATTAATGCGGGGGCTTTGGCAGTTACAAGTATGATTAAAGGTCATAGTATAAAAGATCGCTTTCAACGACTTTTAAACTTTATGAGAGTTTTAACAGATAATAAAGATCTTTCTTATTCGAAAGAAGTTGCTACATCTGAATTTGAAACAGCGCACTTGAATAGATCGCTTTGCTACTTTATGAAAGAGCATGGAATTATTACTGAAGATGTTGAATTGTTATTAGATTTATATACAAAACAATGTTCAATCGAAATAAACTGTTTAGAAATGGCGAGAATAGGACTTATTTTCGCGCTTGATGGTTGGGATCCAATTTCTAAAAAGCAGCTTATACCTGAAAAAATCGCAAAGATTTGTAACACTTTTATGGTTACTTGTGGGATGTATAATGCATCGGGTGAGTTTGCGATTAAAGTTGGAATTCCTGCTAAAAGTGGTGTTTCTGGCGGTGTTATGGGTGCGGTACCTCGCCGATTTGGAATTGGTGTTTATGGCCCGTCACTTGATGAAAAAGGAAATAGTATAGCCGGTATAAAATTATTAGAGTTACTGGCTTCACGATATAATTTGAGTATTTTTTAAATATAGAGGGCTGTCCATAAGTCAGGTTAATTGACGGGTGGGCAAGCTCTTTTTTATGTTGATGCGGGGTATCTCGTCAGTATTATTCATTTGTGAGGGGGGGACTGCTACTCTTTATAGTAAACTAGCATATTTTTATCGTTTTTTATCCGATTAGAGAATACTTAGAGCGATTTTGCTATTATTCCAGTTGAAATTTAGCTATTTCTGCCTGGTAATTACGTTTTAATACCTGTACTACTATAGGTATTCTTCTAACTTATTTGCGATTCTTGGGATTTTAATTGCAGTTTTGCTATTTTTATTTGCGATTCTCTAATTTTAATTGCAGTTCTGCTGTTATTATTTGCGATTTTCGAAATTTAATTGCAGTTCGCTGTTTATTTGCAGCTATTCCTCATTTAATTGCACAGTTAGCTCCCTTATTTGCGGACTACTATCACTTATTTGCAGTACTGACTTAATTGCAGTTTTATCACGTTCCTCATTTTAGTGATAAAGTCCCAATCCTCTTTTAATTTCTCTCCTTAGTCCTGCTATTCCATAATCAACCACAAATAATGAGGTCTTTAGTTTCCCTTTTTTCGAATATTTTGTGTATAGTAAGGGTAGACGCAAAAAAGGGAGATAGGAAAATGGACTCACTATTATTACTTTTTATTTTAGGAATCGGTGCAGCAGTAGTTGGAACATTAGCAGGTGGCGGGGGATTAATTACACTCCCGATGATGATTTTTCTTGGCATTCCTATTCAAACGGGTATTGCCACAAATAAGTTTGCCTCAGGTCTAGGGTCGTTTAGTAGTATTCTTTATACAATTAAAAAGAAAGATTTTAAGGCTTCAGTCATTTTTCAATTTATATTAGTTTCTTTCATTGGTGGGGGAATTGGTGCATTTGTAACGAGTATGTTAGATGAACATGTAATGAATATTGTGGCATTAGTCTTATTAACTGGTTCATTATGGTTAACTTTTGCAAGTAAAAAGTGGAACTATGAAACTACGAATAAAAGTGGTGTTGAAAAGCAAACATTGCTAGATAGGGGCATTTTGACGGGTATTGGTGTTTATGATGGGGGCTTTGGTCCAGGTTCTTCAACATTTGCAATCTTGTATTTTATTAAAAAAGGGTTTACTTATGTTAATGCAGTTCAGTTGGCTAGAGTATTAAATTTTGGGAGTTGTTTATCAGCATTTATTATATTTTATATGACAGGTCACTTCCAATGGAAAATTGCTGTGACGATGGCTGCTGCTTCAATTGTAGGTAATCAAGTAGGATTAAGATTTGCGGAATTTGTTCCAATGAAGTTAGCTAGAATTCTATTAATTTCAGTTTCTGTTTTATTAATTGTTCAAGTAAGTTTAAAGTTATTTGTATAAAAGAATCAAGGTCTGTGGATGTTTCCGCAGACCTTTTATCATTTTACTTAAAGGTAATTTCTACCACTCAATAGAATAGCTTAATTAATCAATAATTTAAGAGGTGATTGTAGTGAATCTGAAGGAATATCAATGGGTAAAAGAAAATCGTGAAGCATTGTTAAATTTTTGTGGTGAATTAAAGCAAGAGGATTTTACTCGTAAATTAGACGGGTTCGGTTTCCAAAGTGTTAGAGAAACTTTACTACATATGGCTGAATGTTATATTGCATGGGTTGGATCCTTTATATTATTGAAAACGAAAAAGCCAATTACGCCAAAGGGAAATGTTGTAAATCTTAGTCTTGATGATATTAAATCAAGATTTGAACAAGCTGATCTATTCGTGAGTGAATTATTGGATATGAAACTTGATCAATTAAATAAACCAATTGTAAGAAAGATTCCTTGGAGAGATCAAAATGAAGAAATATCTATCACACCGATAAAATTACTAGTACATGCAATTACACATGAATATCATCATAAAGGACAAATTGTCTCGATGGCTCGACAGATGGGGTATATTCCACCTAATACCGATGTTTTAGGTACAGAGGATTAAGGGGGCATAAAATGAATTTGAGGTTGGCAGAAATAAAAGATATTGAGCAGTTAATTAAGATGAGATGGGACTTTACTTTGGAAGATTATGAGACTGGAAGAATTAAAGAGAGCGAATACAATGACTTTTACAGTGAATGTCGTGATTTTTTACTAAATGCAATAAACAGTAAACAGTGGTATATATGGGTTGCTGAAATAGAAGATATAATTGTTTCCCATATTTATATTGAACTTATTCAAAAAGTACCCCGACCTGGTAGAGTGACTAATCCTTTTGCTTTCATGACGAATGTATATACATTAAAGGACTATCGAGGGAAGGGGATTGGAGGAAAATTAATCTCCAAAGTGAATAAATGGGTAAGTGAAATGAAGTTCGAATTTGTTATTGTTTGGCCAAGTGAGCAAGGAGTTAATTTTTATAAGAGGAACGGTTATAATCAAGGTACTGAAGCAATGGAGTATTTTCCAAATTTAGATAGATAATCTAACTTAATACATAGGAGAATGATTTATGAATCAATTAGATACAGCTTATATAGACACTCCGTTAGGTACATTGAGGATCGTTGGAAATGCAAAAGGAGTGTCATATATAGATTTTGTCAAAGAAGACAATGATGAAATTCAAAAAATAGTACCTCCTTCTTTAAAGGATGCTGCAAATGAGCTAATTGAATATTTTAATGGATCTAGGAAGGAATTTAGTATTCAATCAATTGCAAAAGGAACTCCTTTTCAAGAAAGTGTGTGGAAGGAACTAGTTAAAATAAAATATGGAGAAACTGCTTCATATGCAGATATTGCTAATCGTATAGGGAACCCGAAGGCAGTAAGAGCTGTTGCGAATGCAAATGCAAGAAATCCATTAAGTATTATCGTTCCATGCCATCGCATTATTGGGTCAAATGGTAAGTTAACTGGTTATGCTGGTGGACTGTGGAGGAAAGAATGGCTCTTAAATAGAGAGCAGGGAAGAGAGACGTTTAACTTGTAAAAAAAGAGCAGGAATAACGGAAGTGTTAGGAGTGGAAATCACTCCAACTTCATTATTCTTGCTCTTTTTTATTCTTTTTGGTCGTTATCGTTGTTAATGTTTATTTCGATATTTGTTTCAATGTCGTCATCAATAATCTTATCTGCGAATTTTGCTTTTTTCCTTAAATTGATGATCCTAGATATATTAACAATCACTACTTTACAAATTGCATAGGTTGGCACAGCTAAAACCATACCAAGTACACCAGCAAAGTTACCAGCGAATAATAATAATAGAATAATCGTTAAAGGATGAATATTTAACTTTTTCCCCATAATATATGGTGAGATTAAGTTTGAATCAATTTGTTGAACAATTACAATGATTAGTACAACGAATAACGCTAATTTTGGAGAAATTAGAGCCGCAACGATCACTGCAGGAGCTCCACCGATAAACGGGCCAAAGTATGGGATAATATTTGTAATAGCAGCTACTAACGCTAAAATTAGGGCATTATGTAATCCGATAATACTATATCCAATAAATGTTCCAATTCCAACGAAAATACAAACAATCGTTTGACCTTGAATGTAAGATGCTAATGTTTCGCCTGTTTCATTTGCAATATGAATTGCTTCTTTTCTTAAGCTTTGCGGTAAAAAACGCGACATCGCAGCTGGAAACTTATGACCATCTTTGAACATATAGAACAGTATAAATGGAACTGTTAATATGATTAACGTTACATTACTTAAAATATTGAAAAACGCACCAATTCCACCAGTTATGCCACCGATAAATACTAGGGCATAGTCTGCGACTTTCTTTTCTAAATCTTTAATTTCAACGTAATTTTGACTTCCTAACCATTTCTCTAATAGACCAATCTTATTTGTTGCTTCATTTACAATTGTTGGCATATTATTTACTAAATCTTTAAATTGATCAGTTAAGGTCGGGAATACATTAATGATAGATACTACAGCAATTAGGATTAATCCGAGATAGAGAAGAAGAATGCCTATTGAACGAGGCACTTTTTTACGCTCTAAAAAATCAACTATTGGTGCGAATAGGAAATATAGAAAGACTGAAACAAGTATTGGCGCGAATAAAGTACTAACTAAAATGCCAATTGGTTGAAATAAGAATGATATTTTTGTTCCAACGAATAAGACTAAGAATAATAATAGTAATTCGATCGTCCAAAATAATAACTTAGAGTTTTTATACAATTAATATCCTCCCACTATATTTTAATTAAAAAACTATGTATAAATACCATATTATAACAAAAAGAGATGCTTGTAAAAGCATCTCTCGGTGGATAAAATTAAAAATTTAATTGAAGTACATTTTACTGATTTGGTTCAGTTATTGTTTGCATTGTACCTGTTTTATGCTTGTTGCCACTGTAGAAACGGAATAAATCACCGTAAACAATATTATCTGAAAGTGTTAGTTCTTTTTTAGCTTTATCAATTAATAGTTTCGCTTCTTGATCAGGAACTTCTACTTTTTCAGCAGTTAATCGATTATAAAATTCATTAGAGCCAGCTACATAATAATATTTACTTGTAACGAAGCTTCCATCACGGAAAACAATGAATTCCGAATAATCTGGGCTAAATAAATCTTTACCAAATTCAATATCTGATTTTGTATCAACGCCTAACAGATGAAGAATCGTAGGTTTTACATCAATTTGACCAGCAACCTTTGAGATTGTTTGACCTTGTTTTTGCATAGGTAAATGAATAATAAATGGTGTACGTTGTAAATCCATATGATCATATGGAGTAATTTCGTCTTTACCTAAGAACTGAGCCATTGCACGATTGTGGTTTTCAGAAATACCATAATGATCACCATACATTACAAGAATTGTATTATCATATAGACCTGATTTTTTCAAACCTTCAACAAAGTGTTTAATTGATTCATCCATATATCGTACTGTCGTTACATAACGATCAAGTGTCTCGTCACCAGAATTATATTGATCAATGTATTGATCTTGAGGATCAAGTACGAAAGGATAGTGGTTTGATAAAGTTAAGAATCTAGTATAAAACGGTTGTTTCACTTGTGATAAAAGAGGAAGTGATTGTTGAAAGAAATCTTCATCCTTTAATCCCCAGTTTACCGAGTTTTCATCGGTAATATTATAATCTACTTCATTAAAGTAGCGATCGTAACCTAAAGAAGGGTACATTACATTTCGATTCCAAAAGCTTTTATTATTTGCATGGAATACAGCTGAATAATATCCTTGATCTTTTAAAATTTCAGGTGTAGCCATATATTCGTTATTTGCATGTGTAAAATAGACAGCACCGCGGTCTAATGGATATAAAGAGTTATCAATAATGAACTCCGCATCAGATGTTTTTCCTTGGCCGGTTTGGTGATAGAAGTGGTCAAAATAATAACTTTCTTTAATGTATTTATTTAAAAATGGAGTTATTTCTTTCCCATTAACCTTTGCGCCAATTGTGAAATTTTGCATTGATTCTAAAGAAATAACAATAACATTTTTTCCTTTATATTTACCGAAAAGCTTGGCATTTGCTTTTGCGCCGTTACTATTTACATAGTTTTCAATTTCAGTTAATTTACTACTATCCGCAAAGGCCTTTTGTGTTGAAGTCTTTGTTTGAAGTGATAAATCATAACCTTGGTACACATATAATCCAAGATTTTTTACAAGCATTTCACGATCAAACGAACGAGTAAGTAATTCGGGTCTTTCCATTTCAGCTAAACCTAAGTTTAAAACTGCAATTGCAATCGTAATTAAATAGTAAGTTGACTTCATAAATGAAGGTACTCGACCAGTGTTTGAAAATTTAGGAAATTTCTTTGAGATTAAATATAGGATAAGAATATCAATAAACATAAAAAGAATTTTAAAGCTTGCTAGTTCTTTTACGCTTGATCCTAAATCACCCATATTACTAGTTTGGAACAGCACTGGTAATGTTATGAAGTCATTAAAGAATCCGTAAAATAAAACGTTTCCACATAATAGTAAGGTTAAAATGAAATTAATCAAAAGCGCGATCGTATTACGTTTTTTCCCTTTGAAAAAAAGTGCGATCCCTACAAGGAATAATGAGGATGCCAAAGGGCTAATAAATAATATTACATTTTGAAAGACGGTATCAATTTTTAAATCGAATCCAAACAGAGTAACAATATACGTTTTTAGCCAAACTACTAACGCAACTAGTAATACGAAACGTACACGTGAAAATGTTGCTTTAATTGAAGTAGGCATAGTCCTAATCCCCCTTAAATACAAAACAAACTAGCGGTCATTCACTAGCTTTTCTTTAAATATGCATCTCTCTAAGTCGTCAAAATTTATCGTACTCCGTTTAATTTTAAAAATCAATAGGAAATACGATTTCATTATGTAAATCTGTTCGACAAAATATTCTAACTTCTTATAAAATAAAAAGAAATAGGTTACTAGTAAACCTATTTCTTTTCATCTTATGGACAACTATCTTATTCTATGCTTCTTAATAATAACTTTTTTAACATTGGTTTTAATTGTAGTCTTAAATCTTCTGCATTTGAAGCGATTAAGTAATGGTGCTGATAAATATTTTTCATTAATTGTGAAGTTTCTTCTTGATGTTCTTCTTCCTCAATGAATGTACCGATTACCTCAATTCCAAGTTTTCTAGCTTGTTTAACTGCTTCATGCGTATCGATAATCCCATCTTGGAAATAATCTAATGCTGAAGGTTCGCCGTCTGTAAATACGAGTAAAAACTTATGCTTTTCCGAACGTTTAGCTAGTTCTTCTGAAACAATTCGAATCATTAAGCCGTCACGATTGTCCTCTTCTTCTTGAAGCTGCATGATATTTGGACCTACAGAAGGTGATAAAGAGCTTGAAAACGGAATGACTTGATGTAAAATATTTGGTTTGTTTTCTTTTGTAGCATTTGAAGCATCCTCCCAAAAGCCGCTAATGCTATGAGAGATTTTTAATTGTTTTAATGTTTCATGGAATAAAATGACGCTTTTTTTCACTTCATCCATTTTATTAAACATCGATCCCGAGCAATCTACTAGTAAGTAAAATACAGCATCTAATTCTTTCGATTCAGTTTGTTTTTTATAAAACATTTTAGGATTTTCATCTGTGAAAAGTCGAATCCATTTTTTATTTAACCTACCATAGTATTTATCAGTAGGTGCATTTTGTTTATTTTCTAATGATTTTTCAATCGTTTTTCTTAGTTCTTTAACATCTTTAGATACCATTGAAGACAATGTAGAATACTGTTTCTTTTCAGTAACTGTTTGCCCAATTGCTTCTTTATATTTAATAGAAACATTACTATTGTATTTACCAAAAGGATTTTGCTGCGCAGAGGATGAATTCGTAGCCTCATATGAATCAGTTTGTTTTGACTTTTTATTCTCTCCTTGTTTAGAGGAACCAAATGCATTTGCAATTGCCTGATCGCCGGCCTCTTCTTCTCGTGCAAAATTTGCTTTAATAGAAGTTTTTGTACCACTTTCAACTTCAAATCGTAAAAAATTATCATCTGTTTCATTATTTTTACTTTCTCTATGCCAGGTTGATAATCTTTCATCTTCGCTATTTCTTTCATCAAGACCCTCTTGTTGGTCGTCATTTTGAAGCTCTTTTACCTTACTATTACATGAAGCTAATTCGTTAATTTTATTTAACGGTAAATAGCCAAAATATGTGTGAATCATATCTTCCTTATATAGTGAGAGTAATCTCTGCTGCACTCTAAATACAATAGAAGAAATATCACTTGTTTTCTTAGCTTCAAACGCTTGGAAGAGGATGGGTAAAATATCCTCTAGTTGTTCATTCGTTTGATAAGTTAATTGAGTAGAAGTAAGTGAAAGATAAATTAAACAAAACAACTGATCTAATTGGAAATTACGCATTTCATTTGCTTTGAATTGTGATTGAAAATAATGTCTATATATTTTTTTTCTCGTAGAAAATAATTGTCTTGTACCTGGCCTTTGATGAATAATCAACTCTTCAAGTCGGATATCCTCAAGAAGGACAAACAATTGTGTGAAAAAACTTTTTAAATGAGTTTCTTGTAATTCCTTTAGTGTATCTTTGAATTCACTAAAATCTGAGTAATGTTTATTACCTAAAGCTTTTAAGTAAACATCTGATTTCAAACCTTGTAACTGTGTACTATGCTCTTGTGTATCCCAAAAATGACTTACAGTAAATTTTTGTTCTTCATCGTCGTAATACGCTTGAAAATCAAATTCTAAAAATGAACTACGATCTTTCGAAAGAGAAATTGATAAATTTTCCATTTGAAGAAAAGTAGAAGCGTCGATTTTTTTATTGTTAAAAATGATTTGTTTCATATGTTAATCATCACTCATTTCAAGAAAGAAAATAACTTTCAGCTAGTTCTCTAACAGTCTCGCGCTCAATGTCATCACTTAATTTAGCGATAATTGTGCGTTCAATTGCTCGAAGCACTGGTATATGAACAGATAAATCACATGCGTCAAGAACACCGCGAATACTTGCTGCATCTTCACTAATTCTGCCTTCACTTGCTAATGGAATTAAATCACTTGAAAAGTTTGTGAATTTCTTCAGTAGTTCTTCATCTTTTAGCTCAGATTCATCTTTTAATAACTGAAGTAATGATTCCCCATTAATATATGGAACATCTATGATAATGAAGCGATTTTTTAAAGCTTCATTTAATTCGCTTGTTCCTACATATCCTTCATTTATTGCGGCGATTACTCTAAAGTTTTCGTCACCTTTTACTACTTCTTGAGTAAATGGATTTGTAATCATTTTTCGATAATCAAGTGCACCATGTAGTAATGGTAATGTTTCTGGTTTAGCCATGTTAATTTCATCAATATATAAAATATGACCTTTTTTCATTGCTTTCATTAAAGGTCCATCGATGAATACTACTTCAGATCCGTTCGTATTAGAGGCAATTGTGTTGTATCCAACTATACCTTCTAAATCTAAATCGACTGAACAGTTTATGCTGTGCATCGGTTGATAAAGCAATTTTGAAAGAGTCTCTGCTAAAACCGTTTTACCACTTCCTGTTGGACCTTTTAATAATATATTTTTACCAAGTAGAAGGGCAGTAATAGCATCTTCTAAAATCGTTTTATCTTGAGAAACATATTGTTTTGTTCCGATTAATAATTGCTCTTCTTTTAGAACTTTTTGAATTTGTTCATTATATATTAAATTTAATTTTTCATTAATCGAACTAGAAAGATTTAGTTTTGTATTCATAAATTACTCCTTTATATAAACATTGTTCAATTGGACTATTCATTTGTGTATTAACCATAGTATTATCGCATATTTGAATTGTGAATGTCTTGTCCACATATTTTTAAGATTTTGCTAATACAGTTACTATCTTTTGAGTATAACAGTTTGTCGTTTAACAGGAAAGTTTTCAGAGTGAATTACTATATATATGAAGCAACTGTAATTTAGTGGAAAGAATTAAGTGTTTATATGAGTTAACTTTCTAACTACTTTGTTCAATTTTTCACAATATGTTCATAATACAAAGGATTGTTTCGGTTCATCGTATGTTAAATTAGATATGTAATCTGTTATATACTTAATTAACTTTCTGTATTATATGCAGAAGAGGAGGAGTAATACGATGGAACAATGGAGACAATTTGAAACTGGACGATGGGAACAAACGATTGATGTAAGGGACTTTATTCAAAAAAATGTTAAATCTTATGTTGGGGATGACTCTTTTCTTTTAGGCCCAACAGATGCAACTAACAAACTATGGGATCTAGTACTTAAATTATCTAAAGAAGAACGCGAAAATGGCGGAGTTTTAGATATGGATACGAAAATTGTATCTACGATTACTTCACACGAACCAGGATACTTAGAGAAAGAATTAGAGCAAATTGTCGGATTCCAAACAGATAAACCGTTTAAAAGATCATTACAACCATTTGGTGGAATTCGAATGGCTGAAGCATCATGCGAGTCTTATGGATATAAGGTAGATGATGAAATAAGTAAAATATTTACAGAATATCGAAAAACACATAATCAAGGCGTATTTGATGCCTATACATCAGAAATGAAAGCAGCAAGACGTTCGGGTGTGATTACTGGTCTACCTGATGCTTACGGTCGTGGAAGAATTATTGGTGACTATAGAAGGGTAGCGTTATATGGTGTAGATCGACTGATCAACGATAAAATTGATACTTTAAATAAAACAACAAGTGTTATGTCAGAAGAAGTAATAAGGGATCGTGAAGAAATAAATGAACAAATCCGTGCATTAAATGAATTAAAACAAATGGCAACAAAACATGGGTTTGATATTGCTAGACCTGCGACAAATGCAAAAGAAGCTTTCCAATGGTTATATTTTGGCTATTTAGCAGCAATAAAAGAACAAAATGGAGCAGCTATGAGCTTAGGGCGAGTTTCAACATTTTTGGATATTTATATAGAAAGAGATCTTGAAGAATGTACTTTAACTGAACAAGACGCACAAGAATTAGTCGATCATTTTGTAATGAAACTGAGATTAGTCAAGTTTGCTCGTACGCCTGATTATAATGAATTATTTTCTGGCGATCCTACTTGGGTAACAGAGTCAATCGGTGGAATAGGAATAGATGGTCGTCCACTTGTAACAAAGAACTCATTCCGTTTTTTAAATACTTTAGATAACCTAGGACCAGCTCCAGAACCTAACTTAACTGTCCTTTGGTCATCAAAACTACCAGTCGGATTTAGACAATATTGCGCAAAAATGTCAATTAAAACTAGCTCAATTCAATATGAAAATGATGATATCATGCGTCCGGAATATGGTGATGATTATGGCATTGCATGTTGCGTTTCCGCTATGACAATCGGTAAGCAAATGCAATTCTTTGGTGCACGTGCAAATCTTGCTAAAGCATTGTTATATGCGATTAATGGTGGTAAAGATGAAAAGTCAAAAGCTCAGGTAGCACCTATGTATGCTCCAATTACATCTGAGTATCTTGACTATGAAGAAGTAAAAATTAAGTTCGACGTTTTATTAGATTGGTTAGCAGGCTTATATGTTAACACATTAAATTGTATCCACTTTATGCATGATAAATATAGCTATGAACGAATTGAAATGGCGTTACATGATGCAAATATAAAACGTACAATGGCAACAGGTATTGCAGGATTATCAGTTTGTGCTGATTCATTATCAGCTATCAAGCATGCAAATGTTAAAACAATTCGCGATGAGAATGGAATCGTTGTTGATTTTGAAATTGAGGGAGAGTATCCAAAATACGGGAACAACAATGATCTTGTAGATGATATTGCTGTAGAACTTGTTGAAAGCTTTATGGCAAAAGTAAGAAAGCATAAAACATATCGTAATTCAATTCATACAACATCAGTGTTAACGATTACGTCTAATGTTGTTTATGGTAAAAAGACGGGTAATACACCAGACGGAAGAAAAGCAGGTGAACCATTTGCTCCAGGTGCCAATCCGTTACATGGACGAGATACAAATGGAGCGCTAGCATCATTAAGTTCTGTAGCGAAATTACCTTACGAGGATGCACAAGATGGAATTTCAAATACTTTTTCAATCGTTCCAAAAGCTTTAGGTAAGGACGAGAGTACACAAATATTAAACTTAGTAGCAATGTTAGATGGATATTCGGAAAAAGGTGGCCATCACTTAAACGTAAATGTGTTCAATCGAGAAACATTAATGGATGCGATGGAACATCCTGAAGAATATCCACAATTAACGATTAGAGTGTCGGGTTATGCAGTTAACTTCATAAAACTAACTAGGGAACAACAAATTGACGTAATAAATAGAACTTTCCACGGTTCTATGTAAAAATCCCTGTAATTCATGCCTAGTGAGGGAAATGCTTCACTAGGCTTTAATGTTTTTACTAAATTAGGAAAAAAATAGTTAAGAGGTGAATGACAATGGTTTCAGGAAATATACATTCAATAGAAACTTGTGGAACTGTCGATGGACCAGGTCTTAGATATGTAATCTTTACTCAAGGATGTTTATTAAGATGTCAATATTGTCATAACGCAGATACGTGGAAAATTGGAGCAGGTAAAGAAATGTCAGTTGATCAAGTAATAAAGGATATCAAGACCTATATCCCATTTATGAGATCATCTGGAGGTGGGGTTACGGTTAGTGGTGGAGAACCATTATTACAATTAGACTTTCTATTAGAACTGTTTAAATCTTGTAGAAAAAATGGGATTCATACAACGATTGATACATCTGGTGGATGTTTCAGTACTGATCCAAACTTTCTATTAAAATTAGACGAAGTATTAGAATACACTGATTTAGTTTTATTAGATTTAAAGCATTTTGATGGAAAAAAACATATAAAACTTACGGGAAAATCAAATGAGCAGATTAAATGCTTTGCTAAATACTTGGACAATAGAAATATCCCGGTTTGGATTAGACATGTATTAGTTCCTGGAATCACCGACTCTGAAGTTGATCTAATAAAACTAGGTGGCTTTATAAAGACTTTAAGTAACGTGGAAAAAGTAGAAATTTTACCATATCATCAATTAGGAGTTTATAAATGGGAAGCATTAGGATTAAAATATCCTTTAAAAGATATTCAACCACCATCAAATGAAAGTGTAAATCATGCTTATCAACTATTAACTCAAATGAAAGAATTACAAACTTGTTAATAAAACTAATTACTTTGAACTGTCCTTTTTATGTTAGTAGGCGTCTAACATTTAAAGGACAGTTTATTTTATTAGCTTTTTAAGATTATTTAGACGATTGACTAAAATAAATTTGAGGTTAGTGAATATAATGAAAAATAGTCATTTTTAGTTTCTTATTTTAAAGGGTGAATTTTAATGAAGGAGTTTCGATTTTCTTGGTATGTTTTAATAGATGATCAGAATGGAATCGAAGGGGGATCTTTTGTTCGAGGAGAAAAAATTGAAGATGAAATGCATCGAATAAAGGAAAAACTTAGTAAGGAATATTATGTTAGACCGTCCTCGGTTTATATTATTGAATCAAGTGAAATTTAAATAAGATATTGTAAATTTTGCAAGATAGTTATACGGAGCATTACTCGTTATAAAATTATTCTAGAAAAACAAAAAAGGCTTCCTAAGAAAGCCTTTTTGAATAAAATTATTTGCCTATGCCATTAAAATTAGTATAACCTGCAGCACGATCAGCTCTTTTAAATTCTTTTGCATATAATACTTCTTGAGTAGAACTTAAATTACGTCTCGTTTTATCTTTTCGTTTATCCACAAAAAACACCTCGCTAAGTTATAAAATCCTTAGTAAGTCTCTCCATTTTTTGTGGCTGATATACTTAATTATGCTTCTTTTAAATGTGTAACTTCATGTTGTTGGTAATCTTCACGCATTGTATGCAATAAATAATTGTCTTTAGTAATTTCAAATAGATCGTAAATTTCTTCATTTTGATTTATTTCATCATATAGACATTTACGTGATTCATTTGCTAATGATGCGTATGGTAGTTTACTTGCAGCATAAAAAGAACGTTTATTCACTTTACGAATACGCATAAAAATAGAGTTGATTCCTAAATCGTGAAATAACTCATGGAAGAAAGCGTCTTTTGCTGGTTTATTATAACCCATTCCGTGAAAAGGTTTGCCTAACCAAGTTCCTAAAAAGCCATATCCATCTTCAATATCATGTAAAGAAATGTTACCAATAGGGTTACCCCACTCATCTAAGATTGTTCTTGATATCATTTTTCCTTGTTCTTCTAGTTCGATTGCTTGTTTTGTGATAAATAAGAATTCTTCGTACGAATTTGCTTTATGGCGCACAAAGGGAAAGACATCAGGATGCACCATAAGTTCAAAAAGTACAGAACAATCTTGTAAATCTCGCTGTTTCAGCATCTCTACTCCTCCTCATAATAAGGGTAGCGAAAGAAGGTTACGCCACCCGCGAAATTTTTGTGAGGACTAAAACAATAAAATTTAAAGTCCTGTGAAGTGCATTAACTATGAATAAATTATGAATAATTTTTTAATGCACCCTAAAATTTCGGGGTGGGAATCGAACCCACTAGGACCAGCGATTTACTGGTGGCTCACCATTTGCCTTTCCCGTTAAAATACTATATAAGAAAAGTGTTTTCACACTTTCTATTTAATTTACCGCAAACGTTCTTACTATACTATAATAAACGATTTTGTTCAAATTGCAAACTAAAATTATTCGATATTTTTATACACAATTCTACCATCTATGACAGTGAGTAATGGTTTAGCCATATAATGAAACGGATGATGGGACCATAATACTACATCACCATCTTTACCAATTTCTAAGCTACCAA
This sequence comes from Bacillus sp. AFS029533, assembly GCF_002585125.1. Lineage (NCBI taxonomy): Bacteria > Bacillati > Bacillota > Bacilli > Caryophanales > Bacillaceae > Bacillus > Bacillus sp. AFS029533. Next base: position 15,690 of record NZ_NUQC01000043.1, read on the forward strand.
TTCTATGAGATAAATTAAGATTTTTTGCTGGATTAATCGTAATTGCTTTTAAAGCTTCGAGCTCAGGTAAACCTTCTCGAACTGCTATAGCTGCACATACATTTAAATACTGAATTGGCGTATAAGGGTGGTCAGTTGTAATTGAAACACTTACCCCAATATCAGCAAGAGCTTTGTATGTAGTCCAGGATTTATTTTTTAATTCGATTTTTGAACGTCTAGTTAATGTAGGACCAACAGATACTTGAAGGTTTCGATCCTTTAGATGGTCAATAATTAAATGACCTTCTGTACAATGTTCAATTCGTATATCTAAGTTAAATTCTTCTCCAAAACGTATAGCTGATAAAATATCATCTGCACGATGAGCATGAATTCGTACTGGAATTTCTCTATTTAAAGCTTTAATAATTGGTAAAATTCGAAAGTCATCTGGGTTATGCGAGTTTTTAGCTTCATAGAATGCTTCACGAAGCATTCCCATAATACCCATTCTAGTAATTGATTCTTTATTCCCGTTACTATGAGTTCTTTTTGGATTTTCACCAAAAGCGATTTTCAATCCAGACGGTTCTTGAATAATCATTTTATCGACACTTTTACCATATGTTTTAATTGTACAAGTTGTTCCACCAATTACATTTCCACTACCAGGCATAATATGAGCTGTTGTAATTCCATGTTGGATTGCATCAGTAAAAGCAACATCAAGTGGCAATATTCCATCCATTGATCGAATATGTGGAGTCAATACTTCAATTGTTTCATTCGCATCATTTCCAGCCCAACCAGTTCCTTCGTCGTACAGTCCTAAGTGAGTGTGTACATCAATAAAACCTGGAAAAAGTGGTTTTCCTGCACATTCTATGACAATTGTTTGATCTTCAATCGAAAAAATCTCAGGTGCAATTTCTTTTATTTTCCCATTTTCAATTAACAAATCATGGTTATATAAGACTTGAGATGTAATGGGGAAAATGGTTGCATTTTTAAATAATAGATTCATGATAAATCCTTTCAAATACTAATTTAAAGTTAACAGTAAAGCTTCTTTTAAAGATGGGAATTGAAAGTTATAATTAGTTTGAATGGCTTTTGAAGGAATAACTTTTTGACCTTCTAAAACTAGCATACTCATTTCACCTAGTAATAATTGAAGGGCAAAATTTGGAACTTTCAATTTATTTGGTCGATGTAAAGCTGCTGAAAGAGCTCTGCTAAACTCGTTCATTGTTACTGGATTTGGTGACACTAAATTGATTGGTCCTCTAATTTCGGTATTTTTTATCGAATGAAGGATTAGTCCAACAACATCCTTCTCATGAATCCAAGATATCCACTGGGTACCTTTTCCGATTGGACCACCCATAAACAATTTATAAGGCAAAATCATTTTTGGAAGTGCTCCACCATTTAACCCTAAAACAAGACCAAATCTAGCGAGAATAGTCCGAATTCCCAAATCTTCAGCTTTTCTGGCAACAGTTTCCCATTCTCTTACAGTTGATGCTAAAAAATCATTTGAAATAGGCTTGTCATGTTCATTAAAAGTTATAGATCCCGAGGTTCCATAAAACCCTATTGCGCTAGCATTAATAAAAAGGTTTGGACGATGGGCTTGTCTTTCAAACCATGTAATTAGAATATTTGTAGATTTTATACGACTTTGTAAAATTTTGTCTTTTAATTGTTTAGTCCACCTACCGCTGTTTATTGATTCACCGGCTAAGTTAATGACTACATCAATGGATTCCCCAAAAGAATTCGAGGTTAATTGATCCCAATTAATATAAGTAATAAATGGATTAGATGATGTTCTTATATTTCTTGTGACAATATAACATTGAAATTCATGTCGAATAAATTCATTTATTAATTGAGATCCAATAAACCCTGTACCGCCTGTAAGAAGAATCTTCATCCACGCATCTCCTTAATACATAATATGATATTATTATTTTTATGTGTACATAAAAACAAAATTTCTTTTGAGGTAAATTATGTCTATAATTACGAAAATACAAGTTCAAAAATTAAATAAAGAACGATTTAATATTTACACGGATAGTGGTAATGGTGAAGAGTATTCGTTTAGTGTAGACGCTGATACTCTTGTTAAATTTAACATAAAAAAAGGTCAATCGTTTGAGCCATTTGAACTAGAAGAGATATTAAATGCCGATCAACTTAGAAAGGCATATCTATCTAGTATTGTTTATTTATCTAGAATGATGAGAACAAAAAAAGAAATAGAACAATATTTAACAAAGCAAGAATTCTTAATTGATACAATCCAAACTACAATTATCCGACTTGTAGAAGAAGGGTATATTAATGAAGAAAAATACGCTGAAAGCTATGTCCGCACGTCTATAAATACGACTTTAAAAGGACCAACAATCATTAAGAATGAACTACTAGCAAAAGGAATTCAAAATTCTGTAATAGAGAAAAGCTTAATTTTATTTTCAAAAGATAAACAAATTCAACATGCTATTTCACTCTGTCAAAAAAAGGTTTCTGCACTTTCAAAGTACTCAACAAATCAAAAAAAGGCAAAGCTTGAAGAACTACTGAGAAGAAAAGGATATTCTGCAAACATCACTTCGATTGCAATTGAAGAAACACAATATGAAAGTGAAGAAGATGATGAATTACAAACTCTTTTAATACATGCTAGAAAAGCGAAAAAGAAATATGATAAGTTAAGTGGCTGGGAATATACTCAAAAAATGAAAACAGCATTATTTCGAAAAGGTTTCCCAATTGATTTAATTGAAAAAGCAATTTTAATTTTAGAAGAGGAAGAATACTAAAAAATTGGTTGTCTGTTATTAGCTTGATATAATAAAAATATCTAAATGATTTAGAGGAGACTTAAAATGGAAATTCCAAAACGATATAGTGACTTAACAAAAGATGAATTAGTTCAAGAAATCAGCAATTTGAATCATCAAGCTAGAAAAGCTGAACAAATGGATATGATCAATGAACTTGAAGTAATACTACGTAAAAAAACGATGGCTCAATCATATTTATTAGACGCAAGTCAATTTATTCCTGGCGAGCAATATGAATTAATTGAAGAACCAGGTGTATTATTTATGATCACATATATGAATGGTATTTTTGCTTGGGGTCATAAAAGTACTAGTGAGGAAGAAATAGGAATCCCAATCGCATTATTAAAGAAACCAGGGATGTAAAAACCCTGGTTAAATTTTCTATTCATCACGATTACTTTTTGCCATACGATCTTGCGGATTTGTATTAATGCTCCCATTTGGACGGATAGAAGCATTTTGTGATTTGTAATCTATATTACCATCAATAGCCATATCGTGCTTTTGTTTTGAAAAACGTTCACTTTTTGTTGTCATCTTAAAAACCCTCCTAGTGATTAAAACGAATTGATGAAACGAACCATCATCAATATGATGACCATTTTGAATTTAGATATGATGATAATAAATGTTTAAAAATTGGAAGGTGTAATTATATGGAGAAATATTTAGAGCAATTAACTGAGCTTTTACTAAAAGAAAATAGTCATTTAACATACTCACAAGCAAAAATTTGGGTTGAATGGCTATGGGAAGATTTTGAAGCAACTTATGCTAAAGCTGGAGAATATCATGGAGAAAAAATGTCTAAAAAGGTTGTTCAACAATTTATATTCCAATATGGAAAATATTTGCATGAAACAGATATAAAAATTGCAAAGCCACCAGGATTAGAAATTATAGAAACGAAAGAGAAAGATAATCTTCTTCATTAAAAAAATAACCCTTAGCAAAAAATTGCTAAGGGTTATTTTTTTGTTTTTCATGATTCCGCTTTTAGTTTTTTCTGTAATTTTTTCTCACTAAAGATCCAGCCAGTGAATGAACTAATAATATTATGTTCGTAGTCAAATTTGACTACTGCAACAAATGGGTAATATGTTTCGGTCCTGTACCTTAAATCGATTAGTCTTAATTCTTTATGGTCGTCATGTCCAATCAATTCCCAAATATAAACTGGTGAAAATGCTAGGAATGATTTAACGTTTTCATCCTTAAAGGCTGCTTTTACGTCTTCAATTACTGGTAACGGGATCCTTTTAAATACGTCGTGGATTTTAAAGATTCTTTTCTTTATTTTACCAACGTAATGATGAGAATCTGTACTTGCTACAATATGATAATGAGTGTATTTTATAGAAGGTGAAACATAGACACGTTTTACATCCGGCAATTTTTTTGTGACTGTTTGAATCACGATTTGTTTTTGTCGATATCTAAACGCATAGTAAAAAATCATAATGAAATAGAGCATGACACAGATCGGACCGGCTCTAAAATGAAAAATAACAAATGGAACTCCAACTAAATGGATTGCAAAAATAATTGGATCGAAAGTATTTATGATACCAAAAGCAATCCAGCGTTTTGAAAAAGGCCTTAGTGCTTGGGTTCCATAAGCATTAAATAAATCAACAAATACGTGTACACTTACTGCTAGGAAAGACCAAAATAAATAGAGTCCAAAGTGTTCTCTATTATTAAATAATGTCATAAGCGCAGAAAGTGATAATGTCCATAAAATAACTGCTGGAATTGAATGCGTAATTCCACGATGATGTTTTAAATATTTTGCGTTATTTCTTAATTTTAATATCGTGTCACTGTCTGGTAATTGTGACCCGATGATTGTTGTTAATAAGAGTGAGTTTGTCAAATGTGGGTCATGTAGGACAATTGGACTCAGGGTTGCTAATCCGCCAAGTGTAAATCCCATTACAAGATGAGTACCAGTATCCATGTAGTTCCTCCCTTTACTTACCCTTTTAAATTTTATAGTATTGACTATTAACAAAAACATATAGATGTTACAGAAAGGTATAAGTTATGAATAATGATTTAAATACGACATTAGAAGTTTTCCCCAAAAATGACTTTAAAAATAATTTAGTTAATTGGTTTTTAGCAGAACAAAGAGATTTACCTTGGAGAAAGAATAAAGACCCATATCGAGTATGGGTTTCAGAAATAATGCTTCAGCAAACACGTGTAGATACAGTAATCCCTTTTTATAATAAGTTTATGCAAAATTTCCCTACTATTGCTGACTTGGCGAATGCCGAGGAAGAAAAAGTACTAAAAGCATGGGAAGGACTTGGTTATTATTCTAGAGCTAGAAATTTACAATCGGCTGTCCGAGAAGTCCATGAAGAGTATTCAGGTAAAGTGCCAAATACGCCAGAATTAATAAGTAAATTAAAAGGTGTAGGACCTTATACTGCTGGAGCGATCCTTAGTATTGCATACGGTAAACCAGAGCCAGCCGTTGATGGGAATGTAATGAGGGTATTATCTAGAATATTAACAATTTGGGAAGACATTGGTGTACCGAAAAATCGGAAAGTTTTTGAACAAGCTGTAAGAGCTTTAATTAGTCATGAAGATCCGTCTTCTTTTAATCAAGGTTTAATGGAGCTTGGTGCATTAATTTGTACACCAACAAATCCTGCATGTTTATTATGTCCTGTGAGAGAACAATGTTTAGCTTTTGAAACTGGAGTTGTGACTGATTTACCTATAAAAAGTAAAAAGAAGGCACCAAAACCAATTAATTTAGCAGTTGGTGTCATTAAGAATAGAAAAAATCAATATTTAATTCAACAAAGACCTTCTAGTGGATTACTTGCTAATATGTGGGAGTTTCCAACTGCTGAATTGCAATCAACGATGTTATCTAAAAGTGATACACTTAGCTTTTTCTTAAATCAAGAATCTCAATTAGTAGTTGAAGGATTATCTTATCAATTTAATATTGAGCATGTTTTTTCACATCTTGTATGGAAAATGGAAGTATATGTTGGAGATGCAATTAATGAGGGTAAATTAACAAGTAATCAAAAATGGGTAACATTAGATGAGTGTAAAGAGCTCCCGTTTCCGGTAGTTCATCAAAAAATTTATCAGCAAATCGAAAAGCTTCAGTAATGAAACAAAGAACCCCAACAAAGAGTTGGGGTTCTTGTGGTTTAAGAGTGATTTTAGTCAAAAGTAGGGCGAGTACCACTAGTCCAGTCTGCTTCATTTCTATGAAGACCACCACGTGATTCAATTTCTTTTATGATTTCTTTTTGCATTGTGCTACCTTCGATGTTTAAATAACCAGTAATTTGCTGAAACGAATGATGATAGTATTCCAATTCACTATCTTTCCAATGAGTTTTTGGAGTCATAGATAATTCTGAAAGATCTCTGCCAACGTACATAATAAGCCTCCTTTAAATTTCTTCTCATAGTTTTCCACTCGAACAGTTCATTAAACAAAAAAATAAAGTAAAGTTTTTTACATATTACTCCGATTAATGGACATCATATTATTCGTGGAGGTGATAAATCATGAACAACAACAATCAATTCAATGCTGGAAAAACAGCATCTGGAACTAACATTGGCAAAGTAAAACAACAAAACCAAAGTTTTGGACAAGAGTTTTCAAGTGAAACTGATGTTCAAGCAGTTAGAGGAGCTAATGCACAATCTACTCAAAAAGCTGCATCTAAAAACTTTGGACAACAAAACCAAAGTTTTGGACAAGAGTTTGCAAGTGAAACTGATGTTCAAGCTGTAAGAGAAGCAAATGCAAAATCTGCACAAAGATCTTCTTCTAGCAACTTTGGTCAACAAAACCAACAATAATTACCTAAAAGAAACTTACTAGAAGTGCGCTGTTGATGAGGGTTAGTGAGTAAAGTAATTTACTTTCTATATTCATCTTCCTGTCTGATGAGAGATCATGCAGTCTAGTTGTTATAAAGAACGTTCAAAAAGAGCACCCTTATATTAAGGGTGCTCTTTTACCTTCGTGTATTTATGCCCAACATTTAAAATCTACATAGAATTATTAATTTCTTCTCAATAGTCAAATATCGTCAAATGTAGTCAAAGGGATTATGTTAGTTTTCAAGAAATAGTGTAATAATGAAATAAGGATGGTGAATGGTATGCAAGTATTCGATGAATTGGTAAGTCGTCAGCTTGAAACAATGGATCAGTTAATAAAGATTCAAGAAGAAATTGAACGATGTCAAGAAATTGAAAACCAACTATTTGAATTAGAGGATTTGTCAAAATTGTCTTCTATCCAAGATGAAATACATATAATGAGATCTGAATTAAAAGCTATCCAAGACACCTTTCTAATACAAACACAGCAAATAATTAAATCTTTCTCAGATGAGAGGAAAATTGCATTAAAATAAAAAAACAATGGGTCATTTTACCAAATTAACCTCCCTTTTGTTTAAAAATGGATAAGAACTAGTTATAATAGAAGTGTAAAGTATAAATAAAGTGTTGAAATGCGTCCACACTAGAAAGAAGGGAGAAACAATGAACGTTCCCAAACCAGGAGAAAAAATACAGATACATAGTTACAAACATAATGGACATATTCATCGTATATGGGAAGAGACAACCATTTTAAAAGGGACGCAGCAGTTAGTAATTGGCGCAAATGATCGCACGCTTGTAACTGAATCGGACGGTAGAACATGGGTTACACGAGAGCCAGCAATTTGTTACTTTGATATGGATTATTGGTTTAATGTCATTGGAATGATTAGAGAAGATGGAGTTTACTATTACTGTAATATTAGCTCACCATTTGTCTATGAAGATGGTGCCATTAAGTATATTGACTATGATCTAGATATTAAAGTTTTTCCAGACATGACTTACGTGCTGTTAGATGAAGATGAATATGAGAATCATCGACAAATAATGAATTATCCTCCTATTATTGACCCAATCTTAAAAAAGAACTTAGGTTATTTAAAGGAATTAATTCATCAACGAAAAGGGCCGTTTGCTACCGATTTTATTGATAATTGGTATGAACGATTCTTAATGTATCGTGATTAATCGAAACTGTTGAGCGGACTAAGTCTTTTTGAGAATTAATCATCTCAAAGAGATTGCTCAACAGTTTCTTTTTGAATGATATGAAAGGATGAAAATATGGGAAGTATTAAACGTTATTTAAAATTTGTTAAACCATATCGATTTCATATTTTTATAACGATTGCTGTCGGTATCGTTAAATTTGGAATCCCATTAATATTACCGTTTTTATTAAAATATGTAGTTGATAATATCATTAATTCATCATTACCAATTGCAACTAAAAGTTCACATCTTATTTACATTATGTTAATTGCATTTGGAATTTTTGTTATTGTAAGACCACCTATTGAGTATTTCAGACAGTATTATGCTCAATATATCGGTAGTCGAATTTTATTTGACATTAGAGATCATTTATTTAAACATTTACAAAAACTCAGCTTAAGATATTATGCTAATGCAAAGACAGGTGAAGTCATTTCACGAGTAATAAATGATGTTGAATCGACTAAAGACTTTGTTATTACTGGGTTAATGAATGTTTGGTTAGACTTAATTACAATCTTAATTACAGTAACCATCATGTTAACAATGGATGTAAAGTTAACGCTTGTATCATTAATCGTGCTGCCATTTTATACATTAGCAGTAAAGTACTTTTTCGGTCGACTTCGATTTTTGACTCGTCAAAGATCTCAAGCTTTAGCTGTTTTACAAGGATTCTTAACAGAAAGAATTCAGGGAATGCAAGTAACACGTAGTTTTGCATTAGAAGATTATGAAAGCGGACTATTTAAAGAAAAAAATGGTGAGTTTTTAGATCGTGCTCTTAAACATACAGGCTGGAATGCGAGTACGTTTACAATTATAAATACATTAACTGATATTGGACCATTATTAATTATCGGATTTTCTGCATATCAAGTTATTCATGGTCACTTAACACTTGGTGAGATGGTAGCGTTCATTGGATATATTGATCGTTTATATGATCCACTTAGAAGATTAGCGAATTCTTCAACAGCATTAACACAATCATTTGCATCGATGGACCGTGTCTTTGAATTAATGGATGAAAAGTATGACATCGTTAATAGGGAAAATCCAATTTATGCAAAGAAGTTAGATGGTCAAATACACTTTAATCACGTATCTTTTCAATATAATGCCGTTGATGATGAGGTCATTCAAGATGTAACTTTTCAAATTGAACCTGGTCAAAAGATTGCATTGGTTGGATCGAGTGGTGGAGGAAAATCTTCGTTAGTTAGTTTAATACCACGTTTTTATGACGTAACAAAAGGGTCTATTAAAATTGATGGTGTCGACATAAGGGATTTTGATTTAAAAAGTATGCGTGAAAAAATCGGTATCGTTTTACAAGACAATTTTCTATTTAGTGATACTGTAAAATCGAATATTCATTATGGGAATCCGAGTGCTAGTGAAGAAGAAATTATTGCAGCTGCCAAAGCAGCCAATGCACATGATTTTATCATGAGTTTACCAGATGGATATGACACGCTTGTTGGGGAAAGAGGAGTAAAGCTTTCTGGTGGTCAAAAACAACGTGTAGCTATTGCCCGTGTATTTTTAAGAAATCCTTCCATTCTAATATTTGATGAAGCTACTTCAGCTCTTGATTTAGAAAATGAAAGGTATATCCAAGACGCAATTCAAGAACTAGCAAAGAACCGTACAACAATATTTATTGCACATAGATTATCTACCATTACACATGTGGATAAAATCGTTTATATTGATCAAGGTCATATTGTCGAAATTGGTTCTCATGAGGAATTAATGGCTAAAAAAGAAGCTTACTATCATTTGTTTGAAATTCAAAATTTAGAAACTAGCTCGAGTTCGGTATAGAAGATTAGTTAGCACAAAGAAATTCTTTGTGCTTTTTTTTATTTGAAGCTGTGTAAATACATTTTGTAAGAAGAAGTGTATTGACGAATTAAATCTGTACTGCAAATTAGTGTGAGAAGATCGCAAACTGTGAATATGTGAATAATTGAAGTTAAAGTGTAAATTAAACAACGAACAGCAATTAAAATGCGGAAATAGCAAATAAAATTGGCAGAACTGCAATTAAAGTTTCAAGAATCGCAAATACGATTATAAATTACCTATACCGGTTATCGTATTCCCACAGAATAATCGCCCGAAAATAGATACTCTCTGCAGGAAACGAGCAATATCACTCTAAATTCCGTCCATTTGATCTGAAAATGGATAAAAATCGGCAATTTATCATGGCAAGGATTGAAAAAATCAACATCAAATATAGGACCCCGTTGAGATACCCCACTTACTTTGATTCAAACCCAAAATAAAAAGCCTCCACAATTGGAGGCTTTACATTGTTTCAACCTGTTCAACTTGAACTTGGTATTCTTTGTGATAAGTTTGATGGCTATCAACGAGTGTATTTAAATGCTCAACATTTTCACTATATTCTAAAATGGCAGATACTACTTGGAATAAATGCAACCATGTTTTTTGTTTCTCTTCGTCATTAAGATCATGGTGGTCCAAGAATGCCTTTGTTAATTTATCTTTTAAAATATTTTCTTCTCTATGAAGTGGGGAGGTTTGATCACAGTTTACTTTCCCAATTAATTTCATTAATGCATGCTCATGGTATTGCATTAAGCATGTTAGTTCATTTTTAATTAAATCTTGGAACTCTTTCGGAGATGCATTAATTTCATATTCTAATCGGTTTAAAGCTTTTAACGTATCAAATGCGTTATCGGCTGTGACAAGCATTTGTCTAAACAATACGATTTTACGAGATTTTTCATGCTCTTTTTTCTTACGACCAACAAGAATGATTCGGTCTTCTTTGTATAAGCGATATATTTTCGTAACATTTCTCATGATTTCTTTTAATTGATAAATTTCATCTTTTAATCCATTATGGCTAACAGTTTTGTGTAGAGCCATCATCATTAATTTATTTGTTTGTTCAGTGATCGAAATCATGCCACGAGATAATTTTTTTTCATAATTTGGAGGCATTAAGAAAATATTTACAAATGATGCAGCTAAAACACCAATTGTTACTGCCAAAATACGATCGAAAGTAAAAATGGCAAAGTGTTCGGTACTTGTACTTACCTCCATAATAACGACAACAGTAACTAAAGTTGTAGCAATTGTATTTTCGAGTTTTAGTTTTAATGTAATGATAATCACGAGAATACATGTAAATCCTATAATGACTGGATTATTCCCTAGAGTAATCACTGCAATAATTGCCAGTATCGCACCAATCAAGTTAGCTTGAAGTTGTTCAATTAACGACTTATATGATTGGTTTACTGATGATTTTAATGCCGAAATAGCAGAGATACCTGCAATCGAAGCTGTTGATAAATCAAAAAACATCGCGCTATAAATGGCGAGCGTAATAGCTATACCAGTTTTTAGAACACGCGCTCCTAATCTCATTGTATTACTCCTTTTTGTTTGTCTAGCTTAATGCTTGTAATGAAATATGAACGTTTAACTATATTACTACTAATCTACTATTTATTACATCGAGTGTTTTTCAAAATTACTTCAGTTAAAAGTAACTTTTACTTTTTCTCATGTAACATCCTGTAACTATACAATGAACTACACGCATTATCAATACAATTTTTTAATAAATTATGTTAAATATATGAATGAGAAAAAAGATTAAATTATTAGTTAAATTAAAAGATTTCGAACTTAAAAATGAAAGGGTTTTACTATTAAAAAGGTGGTAGAGCTATGAAAAATAACCTTGTCAATAAAATACCAAATTTTCGTANNTTCGTTCCAATCAACTTATTCATCAAAATAGTCTGCAATAAATCCTAATCAAATAGCCTTTACTTAGCGTAACCTATTGTTGTATATCAAATCAGTTTGTAGGTCAATTAATATCAACCATTAATTAATCTAATCAGTAGAATTTGTTTTTCTAAAAGTTAGATCATAATTTTTAACTTATGAAAAAGACCACTTCTAGTGTTATTGAAATCATAAATTGCTCTAACAGATAACATATAAAACCAATTAATAGATCATAAAAAATGATAATTTCATCAATAAATAAATGTTCAATTCTTGTCCTTTTTTCCTATTACCCATTTTATATTTCAAAACGATGAAAAAAGAAGCGAAAATATTTCGCTTCTTTTTTATAAAATCATTCAGTTGAAACTGATGGATCCGCTTGTTCTTTTTTAGGTTTAATTTGTAAGAAGTTTTGTTCAATGTCGTCTAATAAACTTTGAACGAATTCAGCTTCGTCATGCTGATTATGCTGAGTTAAAAGTGATATATATTTCTCTAACAATTCATTTAGATCGTTTTTACCAGTTTCATCGACTGGTACAATGCTTACACTTGCACCTTTTGCGATTCGATTTTGGTAAGCTTCCTTAGTAAGGCCTAATTCAGATGAGTTTCGAACGTAGATTACTCCGCCAGTCATGCCCGCACACATCCATGGACCTGGATCTCCTAAAACAACTGCACGACCACCAGTCATATATTCAAAAGCAAAACCGTTTATATTTGCTTTTGCACCAAGGCGAGTTTTCTGTGAAATAGATTGACTAGAATGGTTACGGCCACCAATTACAACATCTGCTCCTGATAAACGAATGCCTGCTCGCGAGTCAGCGTTACCTTGGATAAAGAATTGTCCTTTTTGTGCTCCATATGCAAAGCATTTTCCGACCGAACCACCAAAGAATTGTCCGTTAGCTCCTACAGCTTTACTAATAAATATCGTTCCACCAAAAGCAGTTTTCGCAACACCATCTTGAGCTCCGCCTTGAACGAATATAGAATAATCTTCTACTGTATAGGTTCCTAATCCATTTCCAGGAATGGATTGATCCTCGAAGCTAATCTCGACAGGGGAAGCTACACCTTGCGTTTGTTTTTTTACTACTAGGTCATGGATTAATAAACTGCCAGCATGGCGATATTCATTGTCAACCTTTGCATAAACCCCAACGTCATTACTTTGAAGTACTTTAGCAGATTCTCCATTCGAAAGTACATATTCTTTATCCTCAATTTTATTAGTAGATAATAAATTAGTTAAACTTAGCGTATCTAAAAATCTTGTTTGTTTTAAGAATTCAGTTTTACCAACAAGCTCTTGAGCATTTTTTACTCCTAATGAACCAACAATCACTTGCAATTCATCTTTGAATGCAGTGAAGAATTGTACTAAATTTGTTACTGCTGTTTCTAGTTGTCTAGGTGTGAATTTTCTTAAACCGTGACGCATTGCTTCAATTTCTGACTCGATTTGTGTTGCAATACCAACGTGGCATGTATCTAAATGACAACCACGACATGTTGTACAACCGATTGCAATCATTGATAAAGTTCCAAATCCGATTCGGTTTGCACCTAAAATCATCATTTTTACTACATCATTTACGCTTTTCATTCCGCCATCTGCCCAAATCTCAACAGAATTACGTAAACCAGATTCTAGTAGTGCATTGTGGGCTGCACGAACACCAATTTCAACTGGTAAACCTACATTTTGAATTGCATGAACACGGGCAGCACCAGTTCCTCCATCAAAACCGCTAATATTGATAAAGTTTGCACCCGCTTTTGCAATACCAACAGCTATTGTGCCGATATTAGGAACAACAGGGACTTTTACAGCAACTTTTGCTTTTGGATTAACAGCTTTAATTTCACTAATCATTTGAGCTAAATCTTCAATTGAATAAATATCATGATTATTTGAAGGTGATATTAAATCAGAACCAAGTGTTGCATTTCTCGTTTCCGCAATTTTTTGTGTAACCTTTGAAGCTGGTAAATGGCCACCTTCACCAGGTTTTGCACCTTGACCAATTTTAATCTCAATTAAGTTAGAAGAGTGAAGTAAGTTAGCATTAACTCCGAATCGCCCTGAAGCAATTTGCTGTCCACGAGTGTTTGGATATTTTCCAATCATATCTTGGATTTCTCCACCTTCACCATTTAAGCTAATCATATTCAGTCGATTTGCACCTTCAGCATATGCTCTAAAAGCAACTTCATTTTGAGATCCGAATGACATAGAACTGATAATAAATGGTAGTGAGTGAGTGCCTATTTCTAATGAAACTTGACTTGAATCAACTGGTTTTCTACTCTCAACTAGAGAAAGCGCATGACGTACTGTAGTTGGTCGCTCTTCTTCAATTTGATTTAATTTTTGACGGTATGTTTCATAACTACCTGTTTGTGCCGTTTCTCCAATAGCTTTCCAAATTCGAGGGAATACATGGAAAGATTTTGGCATAGCTGCGTTATTTGCGTTGTAATCTTCAAAACGTTTTTTCGAATCAGCCTCTAATAATTTGAAACCTGAAACTGTTTGATCTCCGAAGAAGTTTATAATTCCTAAAGACGAAGCGATATCTTCTTGTAATCCAATGCTACTGAACATTTTTGCATAGCCTCGTAGCTCATGCATACCTATTGTTGATATTACTTTTTCGATTCCTTTATTTAAAACATCATAAAGTTTTACTATTTTTTCAGGAGCTTCCAATTCTGAAATAGTTCCAAAAAGGAAATGAGGATTAATTGCATCTGCTCCTAAACCTTTCATTACCATTAAATCGTGAAGATTACGGACAGCAGCTGTCTTTAAGACAATCGAACAGTTTCTTCTTAATTTAGCATTCACAAGTCCATTATGGATTATTGCTGTAATAAGGGCCGGATCAATCCAGTATTGATTATTTTTATGAGCTTCATCATCTGTAATAACAATACATTCTGCACCATTTTTTACAGCTTCTACTGCTTCGTATTTATATTGGGACAATGTTTCTTCTAAAGGTAAATTAGAAAATGTACTTTGAATTGTATAAAGTTTATTTTCCAATTGATATAGATTTAGAATTTCTTCATACGTAAGTTGTTGACGATTAGCTTTTAGCGTATTTCCTACAAAACCATCACCTAATATCGGAGAAGGGAGTTGAAAAACAATTCCTGAATCATTCTTTGAAATGGATGGCCTTTTTCCTAATATGACAGAAATAGAGAAATGCTCTGTTTCACGATCGCGATCGATCGCAGGGTTCGTTACTACTGCGACTGTTTCTTTCATAAAGTCAGAAAGATTTTTTCTAGTTTCATCTAAACATGCTAGTGGTGCGTCATGCCCTAATGAACGAATAGGTTCTGCACCTTTTTCGGCCATTTGTTCAACTAACTGGATTTGTTCCTTTTGCCATCCAAAAGCTCCATATTCAAACGGATGAATTGAAGGAGGTGAGTGTTCCACGTAATCAGCTGAATTAGCTTCTTTATTTGCTAGATTCATTGTTAATTTTTCGTTTAATTTCGTTGTAACGAAATGCGTTAATTCACGGTGTGTTAATAGTTGAGCACGGTCTTTTAGTAAATTAATACCGACTTTTTCTCCAGGTGAAAGAGCATGTGGCTCGGCTATAAATAATTCTGGAGAAAGGATGCCTTGCTCGGATGAAAATACATAATAATCATTTGTTTCAAGTAACCAAACAGGACGTAAACCTAAAGCGTCCACACTAGCAACAAATTCATTTCCTTCTCTTGTAAGTACACCTGCTGGACCTTGACAATATGGTCCAAATGTACTTCGAATCGTATTGTAAATGGTGTTTACTTCTGGATCTGATTCATATTCTGCAGGTACAGGTGGGAATAACAGTTCCATTGCTTCTTTTAATGAGTAGTTATATTTATGAATAAGCGTCTCAAGTGTTATATTTACATCTTGTGAATCACTATTTCCATGCTTAATATTTGCGCCAATTTGTTTTGCTTCAATTCTTAATTGTTCGATTGTATTAATTTCTCCATTATGAGCTAGCATGCTAAATGGTTGAACTCTTGAAAACGAAGAAGATGTGTTTGTTGAGTATCGATTATGACCTACCACAACAGATGATTGGAAATTAGGGTGCTGTAAATCTGAATAGTATGACAATAAAGTATCGATTGTTCCCATTACTTTATAAACACAAGTTGATTGACTAAGAGAGACAACAGTTACATTTGTTTTTTTGCTAATAATATTTGTTAAATCAAATAGGGTTGTGCTTTGGTGATTTGTAATTGGGAGTAAAGCTACTTGTAAGAACTCAGGTTCTACTGCTTGAGCGATCGGACCAAGTGCTGAAGTAAAGGTTTGATTACAACTATGATATAAAGTTTCATAACCATTTTCCTCAAAAATTTGAAGCAAAGTTTGTATTTCTGATTTTTCATCTAAGAAGAAATGTCCTACTGTAAATGAAGGGTGTGAAACAACTTCAGGACTAATTCCTACAGATGTAAGTTTTTCTTGCCAAAGCAGAGTAGGTATGTCAGTCTGAATTCCGACACCATCACCTTCACCGTTTGTAAATCCCGCTCGATGATTCATCTTTCGTAAACTTTCGGCAGCAATATCGATCGTATCTCTTGTTTGAGTTATTGAACGATTGATAAAGGCTACGATCCCACATGCATCATGTTCGTTATTGTAATAATCTCTAAATAAACCTGGTGACCATTCTGTTTTCGTTTGAAATTTCATTTAACTACCTCCTAATTTATGGTAAAAAAATTGATTATTCAGAATTAACTATGTATGAATAGAGGTCACTTCAAGTTGTAGTGACCTCAGATATATCATAGTTTAATCGTAGATAATTTTAGGAACGCGTTTCCAACAGCGTTAATAGTTTGATGAACATCTTGTTCAGTATGAGCTGTAGTTAAGAACCAAGCTTCGTATTTCGATGGCGCTAGATTAATACCTTCTTCTAAAAGAAGTTTAAAAAATCTACCGAAAACTTCTCCATCTGATTCTTTTGCTTCTTCATAATTCGTTACTTCGTCAACGTTGAAATAGACAGTTAAGGCACCTTTTAAGCGGTTGATTTTTATATGGATGTTGTGCTCATCTGCTTTTTCCTGAATACCTTTTTCAAGAATTGCACCTAGACGATCTAATTCTTCATAGACACCTTCTTGTTGTAATACTTCAAGACATGCAATTCCAGCTGCAATTGATGCTGGATTACCTGCCATCGTACCAGCTTGATATGCAGGACCAAGTGGGGCAACTGTTTCCATAATTTCTTTTTTACCACCATAAGCTCCAATCGGTAATCCACCGCCTATAATCTTGCCAAGAGCTGTTAAGTCTGGTTCAATTCCTAATAAATTTTGTGCTCCACCATACATAAATCTGAAGGCAGTAATCACTTCATCATAAATGACTAATGCACCATGGTTGTGCGTAATGTCATTTACAGCTTCTAAAAATCCTTCTTTTGGTTCAACGATTCCGAAGTTACCGACGATTGGCTCAACAAGAACACCAGCTACTTCATGACCCCACTTTTCCATTGTTTCTGCATATGCCTCAATGTCATTAAATGGAACTGTAATCACTTCATTAGCTATGCTTTGTGGTACACCAGCGGAATCAGGAGTACCAAGAGTAGATGGTCCAGAACCTGCAGCAACTAGTACTAAATCTGAATGACCGTGATAGCATCCAGCAAATTTAACGATTTTAGTGCGACCAGTGTATGCTCTCGCTACACGAATAGTTGTCATTACGGACTCAGTACCTGAATTTGTAAATCTGACTTTATCCATACTAGGAATCGCTTCTTTTAGCATTTTGGCAAATTGTACTTCAAGTTCATGAGGAGTACCGTAAAGGACACCATTTTCTGCTGCTTTTGTGATTGCAGCTGTGATATGAGGGTGAGCGTGGCCAGTAATAATAGGACCGTATGCTGCTAAATAATCTATATATTGATTGCCATCAACATCCCAAAAATATGCGCCTTTTGCACGCTTCATTGTGACAGGAGCTCCGCCACCAACTGCTTTAAACGATCTTGAAGGACTGTTTACTCCTCCAACGATGTGTTCTAAAGCTTCATTATGTATTTCAATTGATTTTTGATTATTCATGGAGTACCTCCCATTATTGATAAAAAAATGAAAGAATTTAACCGGCATCTTTACATTATTTATGTGGTTAAATTACATTCTAGCACGAAATTTTAGCGCGTGGTAAATGTAAGCCTTTACAATTTGAAAAGAAATTTGAACATTTTGTAGAATCGATATTTTTCACAAAAATAGTACGAAAAAAATTGGAAACTACTTTTTAGTACTTTTTTATTGTACTTAGTTCTTATTTCAAATACACTAAGCGACGGAATAAAAAATGGAGGAAGTCTTATGGAAAACATAATCGAAGTTCAAAACTTACACAAAGAATTTAAAACTTTCTTGAGTCGCTCTGGTGTAAAAGGTGCATTTAGAGATTTGTTTACAAGAAACTATAGAACAAAAACAGCCGTTAATAATATAAGCTTTTCTGTGAAAAAAGGTGAAATGATGGCTTATATCGGGGAGAATGGTGCAGGGAAGTCGACTACAATTAAAATGTTGACGGGAATACTAACGCCTACTTCTGGAGATGTAACAGTTAATGGTTATCACCCTCAAAAAGATCGAGAGCGGTTTGTTAAATCAATAGGTGTCGTATTTGGGCAAAGATCTCAATTATGGTGGGATATTGCAGTACAAGAATCATTTCGATTACTAAAAAAGGTTTATCAAGTACCAGATAAGCAATACGAAGAACATATGGGATATATTATTAAGACTTTGGATATTGAGCCTTTATTAGATCAACCTGTAAGAAAGTTATCTTTAGGTCAAAGAATGAGATGTGAATTAGCAGCTGCTTTAATTCATAATCCACCCTTATTATTTTTAGATGAGCCAACAATTGGACTAGATGTATTAGTAAAATTAAAAATTCGCGAGTTTTTAAAAGAGTTAAACCAAAAATATGGCACAACAATTCTTTTAACAACCCATGATATTTCTGATATTGAGGCATTATGTGATCGAGTAGTTATGTTAGATGAAGGAAAAATCATTTATGATGGAAAACTTGAACAGTTAAAAGGTCAATGGGGCGAAGAGAAAGAAATTCAATTCCAGTTTATTAAACCAGTAAATCATACTACATTAAATGAATTGATCGGACGAACAGATGTAAAATGGAAGGAAGAAGAAGGCGAAAATATTTGGAGTGTTACATTACCGAATGATGAAACACTTATTTCTATGATTATTGCAAAAGTAGTTCAGTCAAATCCTGTTAAAGATATGAAGATGTTAGAGATTTCTACAGAAGAAATTATACGAAACATCTACCAAGAAGGTATTAGTAATGAGTAAGTATATTGAAATCATTCGAATCCGTTTTTTAATGATGTTAGCGTATCGTACTAATTATTACACCGGAATTGTTATTTATACAATTAATATAGGTGCTTATTTCTTTTTATGGAAAGCAATCTACGGTCACCAAGGATCAATTCAAGGTGTTTCAGTTAACCAGATGACTACTTATGTAGCGATTGCTTGGATGGCAAGGGCGTTTTATTTTAATAATCTTGACCGTGAAATTGCTGAAGAAATTGTAGAAGGTAAAGTAGCAATAGAACTTATTAGACCTTATAACTATTTACTTACTAAAGTGATGCAAGGATTAGGCGAGGGGATATTCAGATTCTTTTTCTTCTCAATTCCAGGCTTTATTATAGTTGCTTTAATTTTTCGATTAGATGTTTCATTTAATTTAAAAACTTTAGGATTATTTTTGATTGCTTCGATTTTCAGTTTTGCAATTAATACACAATTGAATTTATTAACAGGTTTAATGGCATTCTTCCTTCAAAACAATATGGGATTTATTCAAGCTAAACGTGTCATCATTGATTTATTTTCAGGTTTAACGATTCCGATCACGTTCTTTCCGGTTTGGGCACAAGATGTAATGAAGTACTTACCATTCCAAGGAATCAGCTATATTCCTAGTATGATTTTTGCTCAAGGCATAAAAGGTGAATTGATTTTAAGAGGCCTTTTATTTCAAGTAATTTGGATCATTATTTTATGTATCCCTATTACTCTTATATGGTATAAAGCTAAAAAGCATCTTGTTATACAAGGGGGTTAAAGAATGTTTTATTTAAATATATTTCTTCAATATTCAGGTCAATATTTAAAAACGAAATTACAATATAGAGCAAACTTCTTTTTGTCATTTTTATCAGATTTGATGGCTCAGGCGGTAAATTTAATTTTTATATTACTAGTTTTCAATCATACTTCGCTTATTGAAGGATGGAACAGAGACGAAATTGTATTCATTTATGGTTTCTTTTTAGTTCCGTTTGCTCTTTTTGGTTCATTTTTTAATATATGGGATTTTAATGATCGTTACATTGTAAAGGGAGAGTTTGATCGTATTTTAACCCGACCAATTCATAGTCTTTTTCAAGTAGTATTAGAGAAAATGGAGTTAGAATCGTTACTAGGTGCTATTACTGGATTGATTATTATGATCTATGCAGGGTTTAAATTAGGACTTTCAATCACTTGGTATGATCCATTTTTATTTTTATTAATGGCTTTTGGTGGGATGTTTGTTTATGCCGGAATCTTTATTGCTTTAGCAAGTATCGGTTTTTGGTCAGATGCAAGAACGTCTATTATGCCTTTAATGTATAATATAGGAAACTATGGTCGTTATCCGATCAATATTTATCATCCAATTATTCGCTTTGTATTAACATGGATTTTACCATTTGCGTTTGTTGGTGTTTATCCGGCTGCTTATTTTCTACGTAGAAGTGAATGGTATGTCTATTCATTTTTAACGCCTGTTATGGGATTAGTTGTTTTTGTTATTTCTGTTTTAATTTGGAACCAAGGTGTAAAAAAATATAAAGGTGCGGGTAACTAAGCAGTATTCTATTTCAATAGCTTGTTTCATAAATTGAAATGAGGTGATTGGAATGGGAACTGCTTTTTTCTTTTTTATTGCGATCTTTGCAATTTTGTATAGTCTAGTGTATTTATGGAATACTTCAACTACCAAAGTTAATAAAAGTCTTATTTCAATTAATAATTACATTCTTTTATTTTTAATATATGGAACGGTACTTATCGGCTTTAGCGCAGTGTATTTTATACTGGAGCGCGGGCCACATCCAATTTTAATTGAGCATACTATTCCTATTGAAGGGACTAATTACCATATAATGGGGTTATGCTTATATTTTAGCGCAATCACCCTTTTGTCTGTAGGCTATGGGGATATTGTACCAGTAGGGATCGGAAGATGGGTAGCTATGGTTGAAGCGCTCATCGGTTATACGATGCCAGCGGCTTTTGTTTTACAAGTATTTAAAGATGAACGTTAATATTTATGATTAAGGAGATTATTATGACTGTTGAAATTGGAATCAAAGCACCGGAATTTACTTTACCAGCAAGTAATGGAGAAGATGTAACTTTATCAGACTTTAGAGGCAAGAAAGTAGTTCTTTATTTTTACCCAAAGGATATGACACCAGGTTGTACTACGGAAGCTTGTGACTTTAGAGATTCATATGAAAGGTTTATGAATAGTGGAACTGTCATTTTAGGAATAAGTCCTGATCCTATAAAAAGACATGAAAAATTTATAGAAAAACATCAATTACCATTTTTATTACTTTCGGACGAAACAACTGAAGTAGCAAAGTTATATGATGTATGGAAGTTAAAGAATAATTTTGGTAAGGAATATATGGGAATAGAACGTACAACATTTTTAATTGATGAAGAAGGTTGTATCGAAAATGTATGGCAAAAGGTTAGAGTAAAGAATCATGTTGAAGATGTCTATAATGTCATTAGTCGTTCTTAAAATTGTACAAACTATTTGGGGCAATTAACTTGATTTATGTTAGTTTTTTTGAGAAAGAATCGTTTTATCTAAAATAATCGAGCTTTTCGTCTATACCTATATTGCTTTAGAGAATATATTGGAGTATAGGGCATACCTCCTCAGATGATAGCATATTGAAGTGCGAGAGAATTCTCGCACATTTTTTTTGTTTTAGTATATGGAATACAAGCCTTAGTTAATTTTTTTAAGAAATTCTCAAAAAGTTGACAAATATTCTTGCAGTTGAATAAACTAATAATAAGTAATTAATTTTGGTACTATTTTATAGAAACGGGGAGAGCGGCGTTGCATAAGGAAAATATTCAAGATGCAATTTTACATTTAAAGAATAGCGGCGTACGTATTACACCTCAGAGGCATGCAATTATAGAATATTTAATAGGAAGTGGAACACATCCAACTGCTGATGAAATCTATAAAGCACTTGAGGGAAAATTTCCAAATATGAGTGTGGCAACAGTTTACAATAATCTCAGAGTATTACGTGAAGTAGGAATGGTTAAAGAATTAAACTTCGGTGATTCTTCTAGTCGTTTTGATTATATAACAACTGATCATTATCATATTATTTGTGAAAAATGTGGTGAAATGAATGACTTTCATTACGACGGATTAGAAGGAATCAATCTTTATGTTGAAAAGGAAACGGGATTTGAAGTAACTAATCATAGAATGGAAGTATACGGTATTTGTCCTAAATGTAAAGAAAAAACATTATCATAATAAAGCACATTACATAATTGTAATGTGCTTTATTTATTATGCTATTGTTTAGCATCTCGTTTGCTATTATATTTTTCATTAAATTCTTTTCCTTCTAATGAAGGATCTAATGTAAGTGGCTCATTACAATACATACAGATGTCAACTTTACCAAGCATTTTAGTCGTTTTGTTACAATTCGGACAGATGACTTGAATTGTTTTTGTAGACAGCATTCCGATCCAAAAATAAACAACTGTACTACCAATAATGGCTAAAAATCCCACAAGCATAAAGATCGTCATGACAATCTTATGCTCTCTGAAAAATACACCACCATACATAATAATGAAGCCAATAAATAATAATGAAAGTGCAAACGTTCTTATATTATTAATTTTACTACTTTTCTTTTTTGCCACTTTGTCCACCCCATTCATTGTAAATATAGCATAAATGAGATAGGAAATGTTAGTGCTATCATGGAAAACAATTCGAACTTATTTAATGAAATTGATGAATTTTGAATTTAAGCTAAATACAGGACATTCTCACATTAATTAATCGTATGATCGGATGGTACTTGGTTTATCTGATGCTTTTTGTTAGAAAAATGAATTGGGAGATATAAAATCAAAAAATAGGGGATAAGAATTAAGCCTAATACAATTAAGTAATATGGCCATGGTCCAAAAAAGTCTAACAAGTTTGCTCCAGCAGGTTTAACTCCTAAAAATAAGTAGTTTCCTTTTATGACGTAATCCAGTAAGTAAATAGGTATAGCCAATAAAATTAAATAGAGGAAGGACTTTAATAATGAACGGAGAGTTGGAGTATATCCAAAGATAAATGTCATATAACAAATAGAAATAATAATTCCTCCGTGAGTAGTGAAAAATTGTATATATTTAAAATGAGGAAAACTATATTTAATATCTGGAGTAAGTACAGCTTGGATCGCCCCAGCTAATCCCCAAAAATAAATGATCTCATAAACTTTATAATTTTTTGTAATGAGTGTATAACAGCATAGATACATACTTATACCGCATAGTTGTAGAGGTAATGAATCGCCCCAATCCCACTGTTTCGTTTTAATAAGCCATCCATATAATAGAAATTCAACTGTAAGCATAGATCCGATTAATAGAGTGCGGATGAATATATCTACTTTTTTCTTATTGTTTATTAAATTTCTGAAGTAAAACAAACAGATAAGAAGGAGGAGAATGATTAATAATGTAAATATATGTTGCTTTGAAAACAATACGAATCCATTCATTAATTACACCTCTCTCAAATCGGATAGATGATATTGAACAATTCGCTACTGTTAGAATCTTTTCATTATACTTTTTTTAAGTGTATTCAGCTTGTTTGTATTAAAGTATTATGACTTAATATTTATATGTCCAAACACATGTGTATTCTTTTTTAGAAAAGAGTTTTCATCTTTTTTGAAAAAACTTTTTAAAAAGTGTTGACACTGTGATTTATCGATGTTATATTATTCTATGTCGCCAAGAGACAACGGCGTCGAAAGAAAAAAGATTTAAAAAAATGTTGACAGGCTCCTGTGAGAATGTTAAGATGAAAAAGTCGCTAATGACGCGACAAAGTGAAC
>NZ_NUQC01000044.1:0-32747 GCF_002585125.1 Bacillus sp. AFS029533
TATGAATTTCTAACTTATAACGTTTAAACAGTCATCTGTTTCTATTGAGAAAACATCTTTTTCATGAAAGATATCTCTCATTCGTGATACGATCATTTTAGTAATAATATGATATGGAGGGATCAAGATGGCAGATGCTATTTTTGAACAACTTAGGTTTACAAGGGTTTATACATTGAAAGTTCTTAGTTCTGTTTCAAAAGAATCTGTAGATGTAATACCGGCAGGATTCAATAATAATATTCTTTGGAATGCAGGTCATGTGCTAGGGGCATATGAGCAATTACTTTATGCTAACACTGGTGATGCTGGCCAACTTTCAAAAGAATTCATTGATTTCTTCAAGGGTGGGACTAAACCAGGTGACTGGCAAGCAGAGCCACCATCATATGAAGAAATTGTTACTTTATTAGAACAGCAAGTTGAACAAGTTATTTCTACATATGAAGGACGTTTAGATGAAATCATTTTAAAAGAGATGAAACTAGGTAGTTTTGAAATAAAGACTGTTCGAGACATGATTAGCTTTAACATTTTCCATGAAGGGCTACATGCAGGATTAATAAACGGTTTAAAAAGATCACTTCGCCAGTAAAGTTATTTTTTGACTTTTGTCCACACATTAAATCTAAGAGTTTATGCTCTTAGATTTTTTTGTTATAATCATGTTTAACAATTTGTTATTTTGATAGTTTGAAAATTGTGGTTATTCAAAATAAAATATGGCTCTTTCTAATTGATTTTTGTTTTTTAGTAACAATAATAATAATATAAAATAGCAATGATTATGACGAAAAAGACCAAAAAAAACGAGGTTATATAAATGAAGAAAGAAAGTAATTTAATTATTTACGATCTAATTTTGTATTTAGTATTTCCGCTTGTTTTATATAAAGTTTTACAACACTATTTTAGTGATTATTGGGCGATGCTTTTACCGACGGTTCCAGGGATCTTATATACTTTATTTCGTTTTTGGTATACAAAACAGTTTAATGTTACTGGTATTTTTATTATCTCAACATTAACTGTAAGTACAGCTGTTGATTTAATGGCATTAGGTTCTGCGAAAAACTTAATTTTGTATAATGTGTATTACCATTTTGGGGTTGTCGCAGTATTTTTAGTTTTATTAGCTTTGAAAAAGCCATTACCATATTATTTTATGATTGATATTGCTGCAATACAGGGGCAAGATCGTGAAGAAAGTAAAAAATTATATAAACATCCTTTACTATTTAAAGTATTTCAATATTTGTTTGTCGCATGGATTATTAAAGATATCGTTTTTGCTGTTGCACAATGGTGGATGGTTGATACGTATGGATTAAAAGCATATTACTCACGTACGATTATCTTTACAGTTGGTGGATATGTTTTTGGCATAATTATGGCGATTGGCTATGCGATGGTTACGATGAGAGCTCAAAAATTAAAAGGAGACGACCCAGAGCAACCTTCCGATGAAATTATTATTTAGTAAAAGCTCTTTAAATAGAATGAACCCCACAAGTTCTTTGTGGGGTTTTTTTTAATTACTGATGTCCATTTATCCCTTGAATGAATTTCCTACTCCTTGTAATTCCTGCTCTTCTTTGTTTGCTGCGTTTATGAAATCACGTTTTTGTATTCTTTCATTTTCTGGTTCGACATGAATTAATATTTTAGGATCAACTAAAACCTTTTTTATTTCTTCTTCTATTTTGTCACATAGTAAATGGGCTTCTTCAATGCTCATGTGTGATGGTAATACTAAATGGAAATCAATATGCTCCTCAGCACCCGAACGTCTCGTGCGTAAATCATGGTATTCGATAAATTGGGATTTAAAAGAATATAATACATTTTCGATTTGTTTTAATTCATCTGTAGATAGCCCAGTATCAAGTAGGGGGGTAAACGACTTACGCCCAAGTTCGATTGATTCTTTCATTATATAAATTGCGATTCCAATTCCGATCAATGCATCGAGAAATTCCCAACCAGTAAGACTTACTAAAATTAAACTTACTGCGACTCCGAGTGAAGAATAAACGTCTGTTAATAAATGCAAAGCGTTTGATTGCATTGCGACAGAATGAGTATCATTACCTACTTTTTGAACGATTTTTCCTACTCTCCAATTGATTAACGCTCCAATTAACATGACGACTACACCGATCATTGGCATTTTAATTGGAGTAGGATGAAGTAACTTTTCAACAGATTCAATGATAATCCAAATACCAGCTACAAATATTAAGATTGTTTCGACTGTACCTGAAATATTTTCAAACTTACCATGACCATAAGGATGTTCCTTATCAGGTGGTCTATTTGAAATCCTTACCGAGAAAAATGCAATGACTGAAGCGACTAAATCCAATAAAGAATGAATTGCCTCAGAGATAATTGCTACGGAACCAGTAAAAATCCCGACAATTAATTTTAATAAAACGATGAATGTGTTACTACATATTGAAAGTACTGCTATTTTGCTTGAACGCAATCTATTCACCCCTGTCCAATTTTTTCTACTTAAGTTAAGAGTTTTGTAATAAGGCAACAAAAAATAAAAACCACTAACAGTTTGTTAGTGGTTTGTTTTTTTTTAGATTTAATTTAAATTTATTGAAATGATTTTTCATTTTTGAATCACCTTTTCTCTCGCATAAAACATATTCTATATTATAAATACTATTTTTGGAAAGCGAAAGCTGTTTGTGCGAGTGAATATAAATCGACAAATAATTTAAAAATGGTTTGACATCTATTTTTAGACTGTGTTATACATAGACTAATATAAAAAATAACAGTCTATTCGTAGAGGTTGCATTGTATATGAGTATCATTTTAGAGAACTGTGGGTTTTATGACAAAATGAGAAAGGATCCTATGCCGAAGAAATAAATTGCCACACATTTTATTTCTGGGACTACATTTAATAAATGTAGTACTGTCACATGTGTTTGTGAAGAGCTATTGAAGAGATGTGATTGGCTAAGTCCTTTTTTTAAAAGCGATAGGCACATGAACATATCCTTCATGTGTCTTTTTTAATACACTAATACATTGAGGGAAGCTTCTTAGAATGATCTTACATTTGATTTGAAGGGAGAATACGAATGTATTTACATGGTAATAGTCGAATTAATAATGAAGGACATTTAGAAATCGGAGGTTGTGATACTGTAGATTTAGTAAAAAATTACGGTACCCCTCTATACATTTATGACGAAGCATTAATTGAATCAAAATGTAGGGAATTCCATGAAGCTTTAAGAGAAACGGGAATGAAATATCAGGTTGCTTACGCGAGTAAAGCGTTTCTATGTGTTGAACAAGCCCGCTTAATAGAAAGAGAAGGTCTATGTTTAGATGTTGTTTCTGGTGGAGAGCTATATACAGCTTTGCAAGCAGGATATCCAACTGAGAAAATTCATTTTCACGGAAACAACAAAACAATTGAAGAAATAGAAGAAGCTTTAAATGCAAAAATCGGTTGTTTTGTAGTTGATAATTTCTTTGAGCTAGAAGTATTACAGGCCTTAGCTGAACAACGTAATGAAGAAGTATCAATCTTATTACGTGTTACGCCAGGTGTTGAAGCACATACACATGAATATGTAATGACGGGCCAAGAAGACTCTAAATTCGGTTTCGATATTATGTCAGGTCAAGCTAATGAAGCAGTTGAAGTTTCGTTAAATTCAACTAACCTAAAATTATTAGGAGTACATTCACATATAGGATCTCAAATTTTCGAACCAGATGGATTTGTTCATGCAATCAATGTATTAATGAGCTTTTTAAATGGACTTAAAAATGATTTAGGTTTTACAGCTGATATATTAAATGTAGGTGGAGGCTTTGGTATTCGTTATACTTCAGAAGATGAGCCTTTAGCTGTTGCTAAACATATAGAAAAAATTACTACTATTATTAAACAACAATGTGAAGAGCTAGACTACAAACTACCAGAACTATGGTTAGAGCCTGGACGCAGTATTGTTGGTGAAGCTGGAACTACACTTTATACGATTGGTTCAACAAAAACTCTTCCTTCAATTCGTAAATATGTATCTGTTGATGGGGGAATGACTGATAATATTCGTCCTGCACTATACGGATCAAAATACGAAGCGATGCTTGCAAATCGAGCAAATGATGAGAATAAAGAAGTTGTATCGATTGCTGGTAAATGCTGTGAAAGTGGCGATATGCTAATTTGGGATTGTAACTTACCTGTTGTACAAAACAAAGATCTATTAGCTGTATCTTGCACTGGTGCTTATGGCTATTCAATGGCTAATAATTATAACCGTATCCGTCGCCCAGCAGTAGTATTTGTTAAAGATGGTGTTTCAAGAGAAGTAGTCCGTCGTGAAACATATGAAGATTTAGTTAGAAATGACAGAGTTTACATCGAAAACTCTAGTAGATAGATAATTAACGTTTTTGTGTTATTTGTATCAATACTGACACTTCTATATAATATAGAAGTGTTTTATTTCGTTTCCTTTAATAAAAGATGATAATTTATCGACATATAAAGACATATTTATCATTTATATTACAATATTGTAACAATTGCGACTCTCTTCGGGAATCTATGGTATAAATATTTACGTAGATTAGCGAGAGGAGAACGCTGAAATGTTAAGAAAAAAACTAGCAGTGCTGGCGATGGCAAGTACAATAGTATTATCATTAGCGCCAAATGCTTCAGTATTAGCTGATAGCAAAGTTGAAACAAAGCAAGCTGAAGTAGATAAGTTCCAATCACAATTTAAAGAATTAAGCAACGAGATAGAGAAAATAGATCAACAAATTAAAACTACTAAGCAAAACATAGAAGCAAAAAAAGCAGAAATTTCTGAAACAGAAGAAATTATTAAAGATAAAAATGCAAGAATTACATACTTACAAGACAGAATTCAAAAACGTAACGATTTATTAGAGGATCGTTTAGTTGCAATGCAAAAGCAACCAAAAGTGAATCTAGTAACAGACGTTTTATTTAATTCAGACTCAATCGTAGATTTCTTTAATCGAGTAAACTCAATTTCAACACTTTTTGAAGCTGATGAAAATATCATTAAAGAACAAAAGTCTGAACAAGCAGAAGTATTAAAAGAAAAACAACTTGTTGATGAAAAAAAAGCATCTTTAGTAACAGCAAAAGAAGATTTAGTTGCTCAACAAAGTGAACTTTCTAAATCACAAGCTGAAAAGCAAAAATCATTAAATACTGCTGAAGCAAACTTAAAGTTAGCTGTTAAAGAACTAGAGAATGCAAAAGAAGATGAGAGAGTTCAACGTCTTGAGCAACAATCTCTTGAATTAGCTGCTTTATCTAGCGATGATGGTGAAGATGACAGCGTTAGCAGCACTCCAGCCGCTAAATCTAGTTCAAATTCTGATTCGAAATCTGATTCAAATTCTAGTTCAGATTCAAATTCAAATTCTAAACCTGATTCAGGTTCAAATAATGATGGTCCAGTAGCAACTGGAGGCCTTGTAGATTATGCTTTACAATTCCAAGGTGTACCTTATGTATTTGGTGGAACGTCTCCAAGCGGTTTTGATTGCAGTGGTTTCATCTGGTATGTATATTCACATAATGGATATGGCATCTCTCGTGGAAATGTAAAAACATATTGGAGCAATGCGACAAAAATCAGCTCTCCACAACCTGGTGACCTAGTATTCTTACAAAATACTTATATTAATGGTCCTTCACATATGGGTATTTATATTGGTGGAAATAAAATGGTTCATGCTGGAAGTAAAGGAATCAGCGTAATCAGCTTAAGTAATAGCTGGGTTCGTTCTCACTTCTTAGGTTATGGAAAATTCTAATAGTTTATTAACCTCGTATTATAATTAGTATAGTACGAGGTTTTTTATATTGTCTTACGGGTAATCAAAAAGGTATAAGCTTTTAGCTTATACCTTTTTAGTGTGTAGACAAAGTACTAAAATTTGATTTTCAGACTGATTGCAAGCGCTTGTCTTTCGAGGCGCGAAGCCTGGTGAGGAGCGGAGTTACCTTTGCACGGTAATGAGCACCGCAGACAGGCGAAGCAACGAAGAAAGCGAGCGTTTGTCAACAGTCTGAAAGGTATAAGCTTTTAGCTTATACCTTTTTGATTTGAAACCTGTTCTTTTAATAAATCACGTATTTCAATAAGTAGAGCTTCTTCTTTAGTAGGAACAACAGGTTTTGCTTCTTCTACTTCTTTCTTTCTAAATGAAAGTCTATTAATTAATCGAACAAAGAAAAATACTGAGATTGAGATGATAAGGAAGTCGACTACTGTTTGGATGAATGAGCCATATTTAATTCCATAAAATTGCCACCCAGTAAAGTTTTGTTTTCCGATGATAAGTGCAAAAATTGGCATCATGATATCAGCAACTAAAGAAGATACGATCTTACCAAAAGCACCCCCAATAATTACCCCGACTGCTAAATCAAGTACATTCCCTTTAAGGGCAAACTTCTTAAATTCTTCAAACATTTTTATTTCCTCCTGTGTAATTATCGTATAAGTTTACATACAAATCTCAATTCTTTCAAGTTAAGAATTGGTCTTTTTTAAGCAAAAATATTTATATCGGCTATTAGATATGGTAAATATAATTAATGACAATTTTTAGGAGGAGTAAAGGTATGGGCACAGAATTGGCTACATTTGCTGGTGGATGTTTTTGGTGTATGGTAAAACCGTTTGATCAACAGGACGGAATTATAAAAGTTGTTTCAGGTTATACAGGTGGGGAAAAAGAAAACCCGACATATGAAGAAGTATGCACACATTTAACAGGTCATTATGAAGCTGTTCAAATTACATTTGATCCAGAAGTCTATCCGTATGAAAAATTATTGGACTTATTTTGGCAACAAATTGACCCAACAGATGTAGGTGGGCAATTTAATGATCGAGGTAGTTCGTATAAAACTGCAATTTTTTATCATAATGAAAGTCAAAAAGAGCAAGCTCTAGCTTCGAAAGATAGACTAGAGAAAAGTGGCGTTTTCAAGAAATCAATTGTGACTAAAATTTTACCTGCAAAACCATTTTATGAAGCAGAAGAATATCATCAGCATTATTATAAAAAGCACCCGGTGCGTTACCAACTTTACTTTAAAGGATCTGGTCGTCAAAAATTTTTAAAGGAACATTGGAAAACGGGCCAAGAGGAGCTTAAGCAAAGACTAACACCAATTCAGTATGCTGTTACTCAGGAAGATGCAACTGAACCACCATTTAGAAATGAGTTTTGGAATCATAAAGAAAAAGGAATTTATGTTGATATCGTATCAGGACTTCCTTTATTTAGTTCATTAGATAAATTTGATTCAGGCTGTGGATGGCCAAGTTTTACAAAGCCGATTCTAAAAGGTGAAATTGAGGAGAAGAAGGACTATAGTCATGGAATGTTGCGTATTGAAGTCAGAAGTTCTGAAGCTGACTCGCATCTAGGGCATGTATTTGATGATGGACCTGGACCTGAGGGCCTTCGCTACTGTATAAACTCTGCGGCATTAAGATTTGTTCCATATGAAAAAATGGATGAAGAGGGCTATGGTAATTATAAGAGTATCTTTCTTAAATAGACACTAAGGATATTTAACTAGGTACCATCAAAGTGAAATAATTAAAATTTTAACCGAGATGACTATTTGTCTCGGTTTTTTTGTTTTTTATTTAGAAGGGGGAGGTTTGTTACTATTGAACAAAATATTTTCAAAAAAGTTTTCTGAAAATATTTACAATTGTGAAATAAGTGTGTTACTATAAAAGTGTCACAAAGTTGTCACAAATTAGGTATTGCAATTCACAAAAAAGATGAAAACAGGAGGTTGATCATTATGAAGCGAACTGATTATGAAATCGTTGAAACATATACTCAATATTCTGGTATTGCCTTTTTTATTGGTCTTATTCTTTTTTTGCTATATTTTACTGGAAGCGGTTTCTTACATACAGGCATAAGCTTAACGGTGAGCATAGTATTGATGGGCTCTTGTTCAACCTTATTTCTATTAGGTACTTTTTTGGGATTGATGTTCTCAGTTCCTTCAAAAGAACAAGTTTAAAAGTTAAAAAAAGAGTGGGTGTTCAAATGGCGATAAGTCAATTTGAACGCCCTTTTGTTTTGTATAACATATTTTATCGGATACGTATATAAAGTAATTTGAAACTTAAAATTCTTCCGATATGATTAAAATATGGAAGTTATGATGCACTAGGAGGTGCTGCTAAGGATGAATTTTTTTAAAAAGTTAAAAGGTATGGATCGTAATGTGTGGATTCGAGTAATCGGAGAAACGATTACGAGTAGTGCAATGATGATGCTTATGCCATTTTTTGCTCTATACCTAGAAGGAAAAGTTGATTCAATGCTAAAGGTAGGATTTATTATGTCGATTTCACCTATAGCATCATTATTTGGTTCGATGGCTGGTGGTAGACTCGCTGATTTATATGGTCGAAAACGTATGATGGTTTTTTCGACGCTTGGAACATCTCTTATTTTAGTATCCTTTGCTTTAGTAGAAGGCTATACAGCATTTTTAATTTTATCAATTTTACTAGGTATTAGTAACTCGTTCTTTAGTCCAGCAGCTTCTGCTATGGTAGCTGATGTTACTAAACCAGAGAAAAGAACTGAAGCATATGGATTATTAAGGGTTGGAAGTAATGTAGGTACCGTAATCGGTCCGTTATTAGGAAGTTCTGTTGTTTACTTTTCGAAAGACAGTTTATTTTATATTGCAGCAATCACTTTAGGGCTTTATAGTATTGCACAATTAATTCTATTAAAAGAAACACTTCCTGCAGAAAAGAATGTTAAAGAAAAGACTGAAGTAACGAAAATACCTTTTAAAAAGGTTATGAAAATCATTAGATCTGATAAATTATTAATTTTTTACGTAGCAACAGGTGTAATTATTTCAATGGGTTTCTCACAAATTGAGGGAATGTTACCACTTTATTTTAAACAAACCTTTCAATCTCAATTTGGTATGTGGAATCCTTACCCGTTTTTAATGTCGCTTAATGGATTGTTAGTTGTTCTTTTGCAATTTCCGATTTCAAGTTATTTATCGAATCGTTCAATTGGAAAAACGATGTTTTATGGAACCATATTATTCGGCTTAGGTATTTTATCAATCGGCCTTGCACCTCCATTATTACTTACAGGTGGTGTAGGTAAGTGGATGATTCTATTTTTCTTAGCAATAATCTTCATATACTACACCTTTGGAGAAATGGTTATGTCACCAGTTCAAATGACATTTGTGGCGAACATTGCACCGGAAGAATTAAGAGCGACCTATATGGCGGTTGGTAGTATGAAATGGACGATTGGTGGATTTCTTGGGCCTTTATTAGGTGGATTTTTATTTGATTTAAAACTTGGAATATGGCTATTTATAATTCTTGGAACAGGAGTTGTGCTATCAGGAATAATGTATCGCTCACTTGATGAAAAAGTAGCGATTAGAGATAATCAACAGGGTATAGCGCAATAGGTCGCAGGATGCTTGTTTCTTTGTTGTTTCGTCAATTGAGCAGTGCTTATTACACTTATCAAACTGCCCGAAAACGCTTGTAATCAATCTGAAATTCAAGTTTTTATATTCTTGTCTACAAACTAAGTATAGCTTAAGTAGAGCTATGCTTTTTTTAGTTGTAAAGAAATCACAAAACAGATATCATTGCATATGTTGTAAAGAAAAATAGGTTTCTACCCATAAAAGCTTATACACATTTGTATAAAGTGGTACAATAGGGAGAGCAAAAAATAGTAGGGGGAACATCATGAAGATTAAGTTAGGATTATTATATGGCGGTAAATCTGCAGAACACAAAGTATCATTACAAACAGCTTTTGCCGTTATTTCTGCTTTAGATCACACAAAATTTGATGTGTATCCAATTTATATAACAGAACAAGGCGAATGGTTACAAGGGAAACAAATTGAGGGGAAAGTAGAAAGTGTTGCAGCTTTAAAATTCTCAAATGAAGATCAACATGTAAATGAAATCGCTCCTGTCGCGTTAACTTCATCAATTATTCCTGCAGCTTCAAATCAAGATTCAACTGGCCCAGTTGACGTTATTTTCCCATTATTACATGGACCAAATGGTGAAGATGGAACAGTTCAAGGTTTACTTGAGCTATTAAATATCCCTTATGTAGGAAATGGTGTATTAGCTTCAGCGGCTGGTATGGATAAAGTGATTATGAAAAACTTATTTGCTCAAGCTGGAATTCCTCAAGCTAAATATGTACACTTCTTAAAAACAGAGTGGAAATCAAATGCAGAGTCTTGCTATGAAGCAGTCGAGAAAGAATTAGGCTATCCTGTATTTGTTAAACCTGCAAACTTAGGTTCAAGTGTTGGTATTACGAAAGCTAAGAATCGTGAAGCATTAATGGCTTCATTTGAAGAAGCATTCCAATTTGACCGTAAAATAATTATTGAAGAAAATATTGTTGGACGTGAAATTGAAATTGCTGTATTAGGTAACGATCAAGTTGAATGTTCTGTTGTTGGCGAAATCAAACCATCAGTAGAATTTTATGATTATACTGCAAAATATGAGAGTGGCGATACTGGTCTAATTATCCCAGCTCCTGTAGAAACTGAAACATATGAAAAAATTAAACATTATGCAGAAGTGGCGTTCAAAGCAATCGATGGATCAGGCTTAACTCGTGCTGATTTCTTTGTAACAGAAGATGGTGGCGTATTAATGAATGAAGTTAATACAATGCCTGGATTTACTCCGTTCAGTATGTATCCACAATTATGGCAGGCTACTGGATTAACATATCCAAAATTAATTGAAAAATTAATCGATCTAGCAATTGAACGTTACGAACAAAAACAACAAATTAAATATAATATTTAACAATTGAAAACACTATTCATGGTTGAATAGTGTTTTCATGTGAATAGAAGAAAAATGCTATAGAAGAGGAGTCGGTGACAATGTCAATCGTACGTACTTTATCTCAAATCATTAACATGATCCCTGGTAGCGAATTAAAGGGTGAAGATTTAACAATCAACGGAGTTTCAACAGACTCTCGTGTAGATTTAAATGGAAAATTATTTATACCGCTAATTGGTGAAAAATTCGATGCACATCAATTTTTACCTCAAGCAATTGAAAATGGTGCTAGTGCAGTACTTTGTTCTAGAAAGTTTTCAAATGTACCAACTAATGCATCTGTCATCTTAGTTGATGATACATTAGAAGCCTTACAAAAACTGTCCAAATCATATTTAAGTGAGTGGAATGGAAAAATAGTTGGTATAACAGGAAGTAATGGGAAAACATCGACAAAAGATATTTTAACTAGCATTCTTTCAGCAAAATATAAAGTACATAAAACACAAGGGAACTTTAATAATCATATCGGACTTCCGTTAACAGTTTTAGCGATGGCAGAAGATACAGAGGTTGCTGTCTTAGAAATGGGTATGAGCAATTTTGGAGAAATTGAATTTTTATCTAATTTAGCTGAGCCTGACGCGGCAATCATTACAAACATCGGTGAGTCTCATATGCAGGAACTAGGCTCAAGGGCTGGGATCGCAAAGGCGAAGCTTGAGATTGCTAGCGGACTATCAAAAAATGGTTTACTTGTCATTAATGGCGATGAACCATTATTAATCGAAGGTACAAAAGACAAAAACTTAATCTATACGATCGAAACTTTTGGTTTAAGCGAAAGTAATGATGTATATCCAACATTTATTGAAATGAATGAATCTGGAAGTGAATTTGAAATAAATAAAGCGAAGGATTTCCGTTTCAAATTGGCCGTACTAGGCAAACATAATATTAGTAATACATTGGCAGCTATTGCAGTTGCGAGGAAGTTTTCATTAACATGGGATGAAATTAGTTCTGGAATGCAGAATTTAGAAATGACAAAAATGCGTATGGAACTATTAAAGAATGAAAATAATGGAATAACTGTTATTAATGATGCCTATAATGCAAGTGTTACATCAATGAAAGCGGCTCTTTTATTTGCTTCGGAACTGAAGAGTTATAATCGAAAATTTGTAGTATTTGGCGATATGTTAGAATTAGGTGATCAAGAAATTGCTTTTCATGAAGAAATTGGAGAAGAAGTTGTAAACCTTCATTTCGATTTTCTTTATACTTTTGGACCATTAAGTAAATTTGCAGCAACGTCAGCTTTTGAACAAATGGACTCTTCAAGAGTAAAAAGCTTCGAAGATAAAAATAAGTTAATTGAAGATTTATTACAACAAGTTCGACCAAATGACCTAGTATTAGTAAAAGCTTCTAGGGGAATGAAATTAGAAGAAGTTGTAAATGCGTTAGTAAATCAAGGGTAAGCATATAATAAGGAAGGGAAGGCAGGAGAAATAGGGATTAAAAAATTTCCTTATTCCATTCGTTCTGCTCTTCGCTTCTTGTATGTAAAAATATGCGAAGTGAAAACTTTATACGCGTAATTTAACAAATGAAAACTGTTCGTAATATAAGGGATGAAGAAGGCTATAAACATGATTTTATAGCGAATTTAACTATAATATAAGGGCAAAATATAGTTTGGAAATCAAATTGTTAGAATATAACTTCATTTGCTTTTTAGATAGAATGTCCGTATAATGGGTAGATATTGTTTCCTTTTCATGATACTTCGGACTATTGTTTTCCACTAAAAACGAACCTTCCATATGAACAGTCACGAAACATATAATTTTTTTAAATTTTTATAGATCAATTGAGATACAAAGGAGATTAACCAAATTGACAACATTTCAAGAATTAGGATTAAGTAGTAAGATCCTGTTTGCGATTGAAAAATTAGGCTTCGAGGAAGCTACTCCAATTCAAGCGCAGACTATTCCATTAGCAAAACAAGGCCATGATGTAATTGGTCAAGCGCAAACTGGTACTGGTAAAACTGCCGCTTTTGGTATTCCATTACTAGAAAAAATTGATGTAGATAGTAACAATGTTCAAGGACTTGTTATCGCACCTACACGTGAGTTAGCTATTCAAGTTGGTGAAGAATTACACAAAATTGGTATGAATAAAGGTGTAAAAATCCTTCCAATATACGGTGGACAAGATATTAATCGTCAAATGCGTTCATTAAAAAAATTCCCACATATTATTGTTGGAACTCCTGGTCGTATTCAAGACCATATTAACCGCCGTACAATTCGCTTAAACAATGTAAACACAGTTGTTTTAGATGAAGCGGATGAAATGTTAAACATGGGATTCATTGAAGATATTGAAGCGATCTTAAAAGAAGTTCCAGAAAACAAACAAACACTTCTTTTCTCTGCTACAATGCCTGATCCAATTCGTCGCATTGCAGAAACTTTCATGACAAATCCACAAATCGTAAAAGTAAAAGCAAAAGAAGTAACAATGCCGAACATTGAACAACATTTTATTGAAGTTCAAGAAAAGAAAAAGTTTGACGTTCTTACACGTTTATTAGATATTCAAACACCAGAATTAGCAATTATTTTCGGACGTACAAAACGTCGTGTTGATGAATTATCAGAAGCGTTAAACTTACGTGGTTATGCTGCAGAAGGTATTCATGGTGATTTATCACAAGCAAAACGTGAGCAAGTACTTCGTAAATTTAAAGCTGGTTCAATTGATGTTTTAGTTGCAACTGATGTAGCAGCTCGTGGATTAGATATTTCTGGCGTTACACATGTATACAACTTTGATATTCCACAAGATCCTGAAAGCTACGTTCATCGTATTGGACGTACAGGACGTGCTGGGAAATCAGGTATAGCGATGTTATTTATTACTCCTCGTGAGTTTAATCAATTAAAAAATATCGAACGTACAACTAAACGTCGTATGGAACGTATGACTGCACCTACATTAGACGAAGCAATTGAAAGTCAACAACGTATCATTGCAGAAAAATTAACTTCGACTATGGAAAGTGATAATTTAGCGTTCTACAAACGTATTGCAGAAGAATTACTTGAAGAGCATGATTCTGTAAGTGTTGTAGCTGCAGCTTTAAAAATGTTAACAAAAGAGCCTAATGAAACACCAGTTCGTTTAACTGATGAGCCACCAATGGTCAAACGTGACCGTGGCGGACGCGGAGGAAACGGTGGCGGCGGCGGTGGATTCCGTCGTGGTGAAAATAGACGTGGCGGTGGAGATGGACGTCGTAGCGATAATCGTCGTGGAGATGGACGTCGTGGAGACCGTGACAACCGTGGAGGAAACTTCCGTGGCAAACGAAACGAAGGTTCTCGCGATAACAACCGTGGTGGACAACGTAAACCACAAGACAGCAGTAAATAAGATAATAGATAAGGTGCATGGATAATATTCCATGTACCTTTTTTATTGCCAATTAATATAAAAAACTGTGTGAATTTGGACAGATTCCATACACTAACTAAAAACGTATGAGAGTTGGAATAAAAATGTTAGTAAGACTTGGATATGTCGCAATGAGTATGAATTTACAAAACGCCTCACCATCAAAGACAATGACGGTTACTCAATTTTTAAAACAAAAGGATAAAGATGCGGCGATTCGTAAGTTAGAGCAAATTGCTAATACTAATATTAATAACTGTCTAAGATTACTAAAGCACAACAAAGCACATGATATATCTTTTTTTCGCCTGAGCAGTAAATTAATCCCTTTAGCAAATCATGAAGAAGTAGCAGACTGGAATTACATAAAGCCATTAAAGGAGAGTTTACTTGAGTTAGGTAAATTTGCAATTACGAATGAAATGAGGATTGATTTTCATCCGGATCATTTCGTAATCTTAAACTCAACTGATGAAGAGTTATTAAAAACATCGGTAAAAACCTTGAAAATGCATTATCAGCTTTTAAAAGCAATGAAGATTAATACAGAACAACGGTGTGTACTCCATATTGGTGGAGGGTATGATGATAAGGAAAAATCACTTGAACAATTAATAGAGAATTTTAGCCTTGTTCCTGCGCAAATTCAAAAAATGCTAATGTTTGAAAATGATGATACTACCTTTACGTTTGATGAAACTTTATTTGCTTGTGAAAAATTAGGAGTCCCACTTGTATTTGACTATCATCATCATCTAGTTAATCATACAAATGAAGATTGGGTAAAAAATTGGGGTTATGCAGTTGATACATGGAAAACTTCAAACTTGCCTATGAAAATGCATATATCAAGTCCTAGAGATGAGAAAGACATACGTGCTCATGCTGATTTTGTGGACCCTAACATGTTTATTACATTTTTAAATGAAATTTATGGCTCGGTTAAGCAAATTGATTGTATGATTGAAGCAAAACAAAAAGATAATGCACTATTTCAATTAATGGATGATATGAAAGCCCA
Source organism: Bacillus sp. AFS029533 (assembly GCF_002585125.1). Classification (NCBI taxonomy): domain Bacteria; kingdom Bacillati; phylum Bacillota; class Bacilli; order Caryophanales; family Bacillaceae; genus Bacillus; species Bacillus sp. AFS029533. The sequence goes on from NZ_NUQC01000044.1 coordinate 15,388, forward strand.
TCCGTCTATTGAAATAATTAATGATTCAAGCTTTTATTTTAAACCGTAGTACTCGAAAGTTAGGGTGTGGAAATATGATTGTAGGTATTGGATTAGATTTAGTAGAAATTGAACGAATGAAAGAAATTATAAGCTCGCAGCCACGGTTTGCGAAAAGGATTTTAACTGAAGCAGAATATCAAATATACGACAACTTATCAGAACGAAGAAAACTTGAATTTTTATCAGGAAGATTCGCCGCAAAAGAAGCTTGTTCAAAAGCTTTTGGTACAGGAATTGGGAAAGAATTAGGGTTTCATGATATTGAAATCTTAAATGACGAAAAAGGTAAGCCTGTATTGACCGTTGATTTGCCATTTATACCGTTTTTATCAATTACGCATACAGAACATTATGCTGCAGCTCAAGTGGTCTTACAGCAAATATAATACCCTTTTAAACAGTCACTCTTTTGAGTGGCTTTTCTTTTTTGTACTCGACGTAGTTGCTAAATTTAAGGATTAATTAATATGTGTAACAATACCATTGTCTTCACTTACACCCCTCGCCAATCTGAACGTTTTCTTTAAATTTTTTAAATTAGCTTGTCATGCTAGTCTGCATATTTTAGAGCTTGACCTCATATAGTTTCATGAGGATATGAGAAGCAAGGTTGCAACGTGCATGAATAAATCAAGATTTTACTTCTAAGCTACTCGCGCACATTTATTCATAAGCCTTTGCATAAAATTCTCTTTTTTTCAATTTAAGAGGAATAAAGGAGCTGGGGAGATGAAGAAAAAGCTTGTAGCGATGCTTTTGACAATCATGTTAGTACTATCATTGGCTGCATGTGGCAAGAAATCGAAAGATGATGTTGTAGGTTCACTTAGCAATCAGATGGAAAAAATGAATGGCTATAAGGCTGATGCAACATTAACGATTAATAATGGGAATGATCCTCAAAAGTATGAAGTAGTCATTTGGCATAAAAAGCCTTCTTACTACCGAGTACAATTAAAAAATGCTAAGAGTGATCAAAACCAAATTATTTTAAGAAACAAAGAGGGTGTCTTTGTTTTAACGCCAGCATTAAATAAAAGCTATCGCTTCCAAAGTGATTGGCCATCAAACAGCAGTCAGCCATATTTACCGGAATCATTAGTTAATGACTTAGTACAAGATAAGAATGCAACGTTTAAAACAACTAAACTAGGGTATGTGTTTGAAACAAAAACAAATTACACAAATAGACAATTGCTCCCAACACAAGAAATTACTTTTAATAAAAAAGGTCTGACACCAGAATCAGTAAAACTATTAGATACAGATAAAAATGTTGTGTTGGATGTTAAATTCGATAAAGTACAATACAATGCAAAGTTTGATAATGATGCTTTTGATGTGAAGAAAAATATGACAAGCGCTCGTTTAAGTGTACCTACATCTACAAATCCAAATAATGATCCTAATTTATTAGTTACACTTTACCCTAATTATTTAATGAAGGGTGTTGTGTTAGATGACCAACAAGAAGTAAAAACAAACAATGGTGTTCAGGTTATACTTTCATATAAAGGTGATAAAAAATCGTTTACTTTAATCGAGGAAAAAGCAAGAATTTCAGAGTCTGGAACAACGATGGAAATCACTGGTGAACCAGTAGATTTAGGTAAAACAGTAGGAGCTTTATCAGATAAGATGATCACATGGTCATACGGTGGAACAGATTTCACGATTGTTTCTAAAAACTTAACTCAAGGTGAGTTAATTCAAGTTGCCCAATCAGTCGGAGATACAGGCACAAAATAATATTTTTTTCAAACTTAAAAAGGGCGTGATGATGCTTTATCACGCCTTTTTAAATTTTAAATAAACTATAAATGAGTAGTATATTGGTTGACATTTATAGTAAAATAAGCAAATAATTTTACACATATAAAAAAGAGTAATGGGTAAATCGATAAGGAAGTGTAGATCATGACAGAAACATCATTTTATCGCGACACTTGGGTAGAAGTAGACTTAGATGCAATTGAGGAAAACATCAAAAATATTGTATCACTTTACCCTAATCATCAAGAAATATATGTAGCTTTAAAAGCGAATGCATATGGACATGGTTACGTTGAAGTAGCGAAACAAGCATTGGAGTCTGGAGCAACAAGATTATTAGTTGCTTTTATTGATGAAGGGATTTTTCTGCGTAACGCGGGTATAGAGGCGCCGATATTAGTTTTAGGAGCTACTAGACCAGAGGATATTAACGTTGCCATCAAGAATAAATTAACTTTAACGGCATATAATGTTGATTGGTTAGAAGGTATTTCTAAAAATCTAAAAAGCACAGATCGTACAATGATTCATATTAAATTTGATACTGGGATGGGTAGATTAGGCCTAAAAACAAAATCTGAATGGGAGCAAGCTGCATCGATCTTACGAAAAAATCCATCAATTATACTGGAAGGTTTGTTTACACATTTCGCTACTGCAGATGAGCTAAATAGATCCTATTTTAAAGAGCAAGTCGACAAATTTTATGAATGTATAGAATGGGTTAAGAGCAGTGGATTCTCTCCAGAGCTAATTCATTGTGCTAATAGTGCAGCGGCTGCATTAGAAACAAATTTATTTAATACTGTACGTGTTGGTATTATCATGTATGGTTTAACTCCATCTTTAGAAATAAAACCAATGTTACCATTTATATTAAAGCCAGCACTATCGCTTTATACGAAAATCTCTCATATTAAGCAATTACCAGCTAATAGTGGTGTAAGCTATGGTGCAACGTATTTTACTTCTGATTCTGAGTGGATTGCGACGTTACCAGTTGGGTATGCAGATGGCTGGCTTAGAGATATGCAAGGATTTTCTGTGTTGGTTGAAGGTGAAAAGGCAGAAATCGTTGGTAGAGTTTGTATGGATCAGTGTATGATCAAGCTTTCTAAACATTATCCTGTTGGTACAAAAGTAACTTTAATAGGAGAAAGTAAGGATGGAGCAGTAACGGCTGAGGAAGTCGCTACACATATGAATACAATCAACTATGAAGTAACTTGCCTTATAAATCATAGAGTACCAAGGGTATATAAAAAGGATGGAAATATTAAGTCCATAAGTAATTATCTAGTATCAGATAAATTGTAATTTGATGTATTAAAGTATGAAACACTGTTATTTGGTTAAGATAAACGAAGATATGTGTCTTTCCAATCACTGAAAATAATGGTATGATGTAGTATAGGGAGATATATGGGTAATAGTTGATTCTGGAGGTGCTGAAACTTGTCCGAACTAAATGCGACAACTGAAATAACAGTACGTTTACCAAAACATGTAGTAAGCGAACTAGATGGATTAGTAAAGCAAGAAAACGGTAATCGAAATGAGTATATTTATCAAGCGACTAAGATGTTTTTAAAAGATCGTAAAAGACGCCAAAGTCGCGAACAAATGCGACGTGGATACATGGAAATGGCTAAAATCAACTTATTAATATCTTCTGAGTCATTCTATGCTGAGTCTGAAGCGGATTCTAAAGTGGAGCGCTTAGTTAGCGGGGGGTAATCACTTGATAGTAAAACGTGGCGACGTATATTTTGCAGACCTTTCCCCTGTAGTTGGCTCAGAACAAGGTGGAGTTCGTCCGGTTCTCATAATACAAAATGATATCGGTAATCGTTTTAGTCCTACCGTTATAGTCGCTGCGATTACAGCACAAATCCAAAAAGCAAAGCTTCCAACACATGTTGAAATCGATGCTAAAAAATATGGATTTGAACGTGATTCGGTTATACTACTAGAACAAATTCGAACGATTGACAAACAACGATTAACCGATAAGATAACACATCTTGATGATGAGATGATGGATCAGGTTGACGAAGCGTTGCAAATCAGTTTAGGACTTGTTGATTTTTAAAGTTGCTTTTATAGCAGCTTTACCTACATAGATTATAATAAATTGTTTTGTAACCCTTTCGTCTTGAAAGGGTTATTTTAGGTCTGTTAAAATTGCCAAAAAATTGGAGGCGTTATTTTTGTCACAACAATTGATTAATAAAATTGCATCTGATTTATCGATTACTACAAAACAAGTAGCTACTGTAATTGAATTAAAGGAAGAAGGAAATACGATTCCCTTTATTGCCAGGTATCGAAAAGAAAAAACGGGTTCTCTAGATGAGGTGCAAATTCATTCCATTTTAGAAAAATATGAGTATGCTGTAAATCTTCATACTAGAAAAGATGAAGTAATCCGTTTAATTGAGGAAAAAGGGAAACTGACTGAAGACTTACGTAAAAGTATTACATTAGCTACAAAGCTACAAGAAGTTGAAGATTTATACCGACCATATAAAGAAAAAAGAAGAACTCGCGCTACAGTTGCAAAAGATAAAGGGTTAGAACCTTTTGCAGAATGGTTATTTTCAATGCCAAATGAAGGTTCACTTGCGGATGAAGCGTTAAAATACATAAATGTTGAACTAGAAGTTAATACAGTTGATGAAGTTATTCAAGGTGGAAAAGATATTATTGCGGAATGGATTGCAGATGATGCTACTTATCGCAAGTGGATTCGTGAAGTCACTTTCAAAAAGGGAACGATTGATAGTACGGTAAAAGACTCCGAAAAAGACGAGAAAAAAGTATATGAAATGTATTACGAGTACTCTGAACCAATTTCAAAGATTGTTCCACATAGAATATTAGCCATGAATCGTGCTGAAAAAGAAGATATTTTAAAGGTTGCAATTCAATCTCCTTTTGATGAGATTATTTTATACTTAGAAAAAAGAGTTATTACAAAGGATACTTTTGTACGACCAATCTTAATGGAAGTCGTTGAAGATGCATATAAAAGATTAATTCAGCCTTCAATTGAAAGAGAGATTCGTAAAGAATTATCTGAAAAAGCTGATTCACACGCGATTAATATTTTCTCAGAAAACTTGCGTTCATTATTACTACAACCACCATTAAAAGGGAAAATCGTTCTAGGAGTAGACCCTGCATTTCGTACAGGTTGTAAACTAGCAGTAGTAGATGAGACGGGCAAAGTACTCAAAATAGATGTGATTTACCCTCATCCTTTCAGAGGAGAAAGGGAAGAGGTTCAAAGAAATAAACGAGAACAAGCAATTGCAAAAATTAAAGATATTCTTATCAAATATAAAATAGAAATGATCGCAATTGGAAATGGTACGGCTTCGAGAGAAACAGAGCTGTTTATATCTGGTATTTTAAAAGAAATGAAAAATAATACTTACTATGTAATCGTAAATGAAGCTGGCGCAAGTGTTTATTCAGCATCTGAGCTAGCAAGAGAAGAGTTCCCAGATTTCCAAGTTGAGGAACGAAGCGCTGTATCAATTGCTAGAAGACTACAAGATCCATTAGCAGAACTAGTTAAAATTGATCCGAAATCTGTTGGGGTAGGATTATATCAACACGATGTGTCTCAAAAGAGCTTAAATGAATCATTATCATTTGTCGTTGAAACTTCTGTTAACCAAGTTGGTGTAAATGTAAATACAGCATCAGTTTCATTACTTCAATACGTATCGGGCTTGTCTAAAACAGTAGCGAAAAATATTGTTAATTATCGTGATGAAAAAGGAAAAATTACAAACCGAAAAGAGCTTAAAACAATACCGAGATTAGGCGCTAAAACATATGAGCAATGTATTGGATTTTTACGTGTTCTTGAAGGAGATGAGCCATTAGACCGTACAAGTATTCACCCGGAGAGTTACATACAAGTAAAAAAATTATTAAAGCAATTAAATTTCTCAACGAGTCAAATTGGTTCAAATGAATTGAAAGAACAGTTAAAAACGATTAATTTAAAAGAAGTATCAGAGCAACTAGATATTGGTGAAATTACGTTAAAAGATATTTTAGCATCATTAATGCAACCTGAAAGAGATTTACGAGATGAATTAGCAGCACCAATCCTTCGCCAAGATGTTCTTCAAATTGAAGACCTAAAAATAGGGATGGAACTTGAAGGAACAGTAAGAAACGTAGTCGATTTTGGTGCGTTTGTTGATATTGGATTAAAGAACGATGGCCTTGTTCATATTTCTAGAATGAGTAGTAAATTTATTAAGCACCCACTTGATGTTGTATCGGTAGGTCAAGTAGTAAAAGTATGGATTGCTGAAGTAGACCAAAAGAAACAAAGAGTAGGTTTATCTATGCTACCAATTGAATCGAAAGAAATCGTCAAAGCTTAATTTTTTGATAATAAAACCAACATTGATTCAATAATTTAATTTGATAACGGTTTTTTTCATAAAATGCTTTTTGAATTTGAGTTTTAAGCCAACTAGGCATTACCATGATGAAAACCTCCAACTTAAAAATCTTCGCCCATCTTTTTTGAGGATGGGCGATGAAATAAATGAGTGAGGGGTAACCTTCCGATACATTGTATAAAAAGGATAACTGTATTGTTCATTTTGATAGTAAAAATTACGCCGTTGTAGAGAGATTTACTAAGAGCAGCCCATTTAGCATAAATCGTACTAATAAGATCTTTTGAAATTCTCATTTGTAAGTTTAATGTATGCGCATACCCAAGAATTTGTGAGTTGTTCAGTTAGAATAAAGAGAAAAAAAGGATGGCGATTCATAATTGGATAATGAGGAGATACAAAAACTGGTTGAAGTACTATCAATCACTTATTTCGATCGACCATTTCTCCACCAAGCTTCTTTTAATACTAGATTGAGGACAACTGGTGGTAGGTATTTATTAAAAACAAGCAATATCGAATTAAATAAGTTTTATTATGAAGAACACGGAATTGAAGAGTTAAAAGGGATCATATTACACGAGCTCTGTCATTATCATCTTCATATTATGAAGAAAGGCTATAAACACGAAGATAGAGATTTTAAAGAGCTATTAAAAAAGGTAGGTGCTCCTAGGTATTGCAAACCACTAAATTCAATAAAAAAAAGAACGCATTCATATAAGTATAAATATAGATGTTCAGGGTGTGGGCAAGCTTTCTTAAGAAAAAGAAAAGTGGACATAAACCGCTATGTATGTGGATTATGCAAAAGTCCATTAAAACTATATAAATAGTGTTGACATCTAATATGCATTTAGTTTATATTAATACTTGTCATCATGTTTCAGCACCTGATGAAAAGATTAGTATTTTTCCGCAGTAGCTCAGTGGTAGAGCACTCGGCTGTTAACCGAGTGGTCGTAGGTTCGAACCCTACCTGCGGAGCCATTATTATAGAGAAGTACCCAAGTGGCTCAAGGGGCGCCCCTGCTAAGGGTGTAGATCGTTTACGCGGTGCGAGGGTTCGAATCCCTTCTTCTCTGCCATATTTTTTTTTGGCCCGTTGGTCAAGCGGTTAAGACACCGCCCTTTCACGGCGGTAACACGGGTTCGAGTCCCGTACGGGTCACCATTTTATCCTGGAGGATTAGCTCAGCTGGGAGAGCACCTGCCTTACAAGCAGGAGGTCGGCGGTTCGAGCCCGTCATCCTCCACCATTAACTTCATATGGTCCCGTGGTGTAGCGGTTAACATGCCTGCCTGTCACGCAGGAGATCGCCGGTTCGATCCCGGTCGGGACCGCCACTAATTACTACAAATTGTAGTATTTTTTTCTTTATTTGGAGAAAATTAGTAAGAGTGGATGGTTGGAGTTGGATTGAATGTCGGATTGTTTTTTATCTTGAGGAGTAATTCGAGAGGTAGAAGCAATACAAATTCTACGGTGTGGGTTCATGTAGGATATTCGTATCTTTTATAAAGATGAGTGTCGAAATGTCGGATTTTTTTTATCTTGAGGAGATTATTCGAGAGGTAGAGGCATTACAACATAAAAAAAATCCTGCGGTGTGGGTTCATGTAGGATATTCGTATCTTTTATAAAGATGAGTGTCGAAATGTCGGATTGTTTTTATCTTGAGGAGATTATTCGAGAGGTAGAGGCATTACAACATAAAAAAAATCCTGCGGTGGAACTTCATGAAGCATATTCGGAGAAGTAGAGCACGCAGCTTATTCATTGGGCTATAGCCAAGCGGTAAGGCAACGGATTTTGATTCCGTCATGCCCTGGTTCGAATCCAGGTAGCCCAGCCATTTTGTTTTTTTGTAAGATAGAGTATATTTGTATTTTTTTAGGATGTCGGATTGTTTTTTATCTTGAGAGGTTGATTCAAGAGGTAAAAGCTCATGAAGATTACTCGTATTCTATAAAAAGATGTATACCGAAATGTCGGATTGTTTTTATCTTGAGGAGTAGATTCGAGGGGTTAAAACAATACAACATAAAAAAATCCTGCGGTGCAGGTTCATGTAGCATACTCTTACCTTAGGTAGAGATGAATACCGAAATTGTCGGATTGTTTTTTATCTTGAGGAGTTGATTCGAGAGGTAAGGACAATACAACATAAAAAAAAATCCTGCGGAGCGGGTTCATGGAGTTAATTCGAAGGAGTTAGTTCATGATGCTAAATCAATGGGCTATAGCCAAGCGGTAAGGCAACGGATTTTGATTCCGTCATGCCCTGGTTCGAATCCAGGTAGCCCAGCCATTTTAGTTTTTTATAAATATGTTTAAGGTAAGGGGATTGGCTTTTATCTTAGACGCGATCGTGTAAACAGTAAGTTGGTTTAAAAATATATGGTTTTTAGTTATAATTGTAATATCTTATATTATGAAAGTGTAATTGCTCTCTGGGGCAAGAACGTCTTTTAGAAACAGGCTATATTTTATAAACTTTGTTATTACGAGCCATTAGCTCAGTAGGTAGAGCATCTGACTTTTAATCAGAGGGTCGAAGGTTCGAATCCTTCATGGCTCACTTTTGTTTATTCGCGGTCGTGGCGGAATGGCAGACGCGCTAGGTTGAGGGCCTAGTGGAGGTTTCTCCGTGGAGGTTCAAGTCCTCTCGGCCGCATCAAATTTAATATATAAGTAATAAGGCTTCTACGTAATGTAGAGGCCTTTTTTGTGTTTAAAAATTGTTTGAATTTTATAGGTTAAGTTGAAGTAAGGTACTAAACTTTAGAAGTATTGGTAAACCGTTTCTTAAAATCATTGTTTGATTGGAATCTGGACTTTGCGGTTTTTAAAAATGAATATTAAAAATTTTTAAAATTCATTGTATTTTATGTTACTCTTGATTATAATACAAAGCATAACAAATAAAACAACTTTGAGAGAAAGGAGGTAATTAATGAAAGTAGCAGGGATGAATATTACATTCAAGCATTATCCTATCCAATATTTTTTTGATTGTATGGACCAATTAGGCATCAGTAGCATTGAATTATGGGCTGGTGAACCTCACCTCTATGTTTATAGAAACTTGCTTTGCAATTTGAGAGAGATAAAGAAAGAAATTAAGGCTAGAAGTATGGAAATAGTCTGCTATACTCCAGAACAATGCATTTATCCATACAACCTTGCTGCTTCAGATTCAAATTGGCGAAAAAAGAGTATTGATTATTTTATTGAAAATATTCACTCTGCGGTGGAGTTGGATACTGATAAGATGCTAATTACTTCAGGGATTGGCGATTTCTCCCTAACAAAAGAAGAATCGTGGAAATATGTAAGTGAATCAATATATCAAATTACAAAGGTGGCAGAGCACGAGGGGATCACACTTGCACTAGAACCTTTAACAAGATTTGAATCTAATTTAATTATTAATACACAGGGATTAAAGAGAATGGTTGATGAAATAAAATCCCCTTCCTTAAAAGGGATGATTGATACCGTTGCTATGAACTTGGCGGGTGAAACACCAGATGATTATTTTTTATTGCTTCCTGAGTTATGTCATTTCCATTTAATAGATGGTGATAGCAAGACAGATTCTCATCTTGCTTTAGATGATGGTAATTTACATTGGAGGGAATATGTGAAAAGCGTGCAAAAGCACCAATACGATGGGGCATACACTCTTGAAATTATGGGGTCAACTTACTATCAAAATCCACTAGATGCTGTTAAAAAATCCTTAGTTAAACTAAATGAATTAGGAATTGTATAATCTAAAAATTTGGAGGAGCCTTTATGAGTAATACTATGCTTACAAGAAAGCTCGGATTTTGGTCGGCATTAGCAATTGCTGTTGGTACGACCGTAGGATCAGGTATCTTTGTCTCGTCTGGTGATGTAGCAAAAGCAGCGGGAACCCCCTCTATTTCTATATTAGCTTGGATTATTGGCGGTATTATTGCTATTCCGCAAGTGATGGTTCTTGCTGAGTTGTCGACTGCTTATCCTGAAAATGGAAGCGGTTACGTCTATTTGAATAAAGCAGGCTGGAGACCTTTAGCCTTTTTATATGGATGGGCAACATTTTGGGCGCTTGATCCACCTTCAATTTCAATTATGGCTCTAGCAGTCGTTTCATACTTGGCAAGCTTTTTCCCGTTTTTCTCTGGAGTTGCTGGCAAGTTGTTAGGGGTTGCGATAATTTTAATAATTACTTCAATTCATTATCGAAGTGTAAAAGAGGGCGGGCTTTTTCAAGTAATTATTACCGCTGTGAAAATCATTCCGTTCATTATCGTTATTGTTCTAGGTTTAATGTATATGCACCCGGGGAACTTCTCCTATACGGCTCATGGAGAAGTGGTAAAAACAAGTCTAATCGGTGGTGTCTCTGCTACAACATGGGCTTATACCGGTATGGCCGCTATTTGTTTTATGGCAGGTGAATTTAAAAATCCCGGAAAAACGCTACCTCGTGCCTTGATTAGTTCTGTCTTTATTGTATTAATTTTGTATACTTTGCTTGCAGTCTGTGTAATTGGGTTAATGCCTTTTAGTAAATTGATGAGTTCTAGTGCAGCTGTTTCTGATGCGGTTAAGTATATACCAGGCCTATCTCATATTGCTTCTTCGTTTGTTGCGATTACTGCAATTATCGTTATTTTAGGCTCACTAAGTTCATGTATCATGTTTCAGCCTAGGTTAGAATACGCGATGGCGAAGGACGGGCTGTTTTTCCAGCGTTTTGGTCGTGTCCATCCAAAGTATGAAACTCCAAGTTTTTCAATTATTGTTCAAGTTACCTATGCATGTATTCTAGTTTTTGCAACTAATTTAACGACTTTACTAGGCTATTTTACATTAATTCAATTAGTGATTAATATTTTGGATTTTGTAGCAGTTTATAAATGCCGTAAGCGTGAGGACTATAACCCGATTTACAGGATGCCAATGTGGAGACTAACGACGATTTTAGCAATTCTTGGAGCTTCTTGGCTTGCTTGGGGTACGTTTACTTGGGCTCCATGGCAAGGGATGGTAGCAGCATTCATTGTCATCGCTACCGGACTACCTGTTTACTTTTACTGGGAAAAACGGTACGGTCCGAATAAGAAAAATGACGGTAATCTAGTAACAAAGAAGAATTCAATTATCTCAGGAAGCTAGTGAACTTTTGCTAGCTTCTTAATTTTTTGAAAAAGCAATTGCTTTATTTGTTATATTTAATTATAATACAAGGCATAACAAATATGTTTTAGGGGGATCTAACCATGTTAAAATTTGATGAAGCGTTATTTTTAAAACTTGTAGAAAAAGAAGGACTTGCATTTAGAAGTAAAATTGAGGATATCGTAGATTCAATCTGTCAAAAAGGTTACAGCAATCTTTTCCTGATTGGTGCTGGCGGAACGATTGCAATGATGTATCCTTATAAATATATTTTAGAATCAAACTCTACAATCAATGTACATGCCGAAATCGCAGCCGAGTTTATGGTCATGAACAATAAGCACTTTTCAAAGGATTCCGTATGTATTTTCACCTCAGTTTCAGGGACAACACAAGAAACTGTAGCGGCGGCAGAGTTTTGTAAAGAAAGAGGGGCTACTACAATTGCTTTAGTAGCGGAACCAAATACTCCATTAACGCAAGTAGTAGATTACTGTATTACAACCGGCTCGGAAAAACATTCGTTTGATACATTCTTTATGCTGTTGTACATCGTAGTATTTCGCTTCATGTATAATAACAATGAATTTCAGCAATATGAACAGTTCACAAAAGAAGTTTCCTTGTTGCCACAAGCTATTTTAGCTGCTGTAAAAGACTTTGATAATAAGGCTGAGGAATTTGCTATTAAACATAAGGATACAGATTATCATATGATGGTGGGTTCAGGTAACTTATGGGGTAACACTTATTCATATGCAATGTGCATTTTGGAGGAAATGCAATGGATTCACACAAAATCCATCCATGCAGCGGAGTTTTTCCATGGTACGCTTGAGCTAGTAGTTGAAGATACTAGTGTTATTTTACTGAAAGGTGAAGATGAAACAAGACCATTGATGGATCGAGTAGAAAGGTTTGCGGAAAAAATTACGAATCAATTAACTGTTATTGATACAAAGGACTTTGAATTGCTAGGTATTAGTGAGGAATTTAGAAAACACTTTTCTGTCAGTGTTAACTGGGCAGTTTTAAGTCGAATTAGTGTTTACCTTGAAAGGGAAAGAAATCACTCATTAGACCTAAGAAGATACTACCGTAAAGTAGAATATTAAAAAAATTAGTGGGCACTACATAGTAGTGCTCGTTTCTTAGATTAAAAAGAAGGTTGGGATTAGATGAGAATTGTTACAGTCGGCGATAACTGTATGGATGTCTATCTTGCAAACGAGAAAGTGTATCCTGGAGGAAATCCGGTAAATGTTGCTGTCTACTTAAAAGAGCTTGGGGCAGACTCTTCGTATATAGGTTGGGTTGGAAGTGATTCCTTTGGTGAACAAATGATTAAATCGATTCAAAGTAAGGGGGTCGATACATCATTTATTTCTAAAAAGATAGGAAAAACAGCAGTTACCCATGTAGAATTGGTTAATAATGACCGCCATTTTGGAGATTACGATGAAGGGGTAATGGCCCAGTTCACATTAACTGGTGAAGAACAGGAGTTTATTCAAACCCATCAACTTGTCCACGCTGGTATATGGGGACATGTTGAGGAGTATTATCCACTTTTTAAACAAAAAGGATTGCTTACTGCATTTGATTTTTCAGACCAGTTAGAGCACGATTTAGTAAAGACGCTACCTTGTTATGTGGACTATTCCTTTTTTTCTTATAAAAAGGATGATGAGTTTATCAGGGGATTTTTAAAGGATGTAAAAACACAAGGATCCAAGGTTGCCGTTGCCACGCTTGGAGAAAATGGATCTCTAGCTTTCGATGGGAAACATTTTTATCAATTTGGTGTATTGGAAGATAACGTTGTAGATACGATGGGAGCAGGAGATTCTTTCATAGCTGGATATATTTATGGTACTTTACAGGGCTTTTCGATCGAACAGTGTTTGGAATTGGGAACTAAAACGGCTGCAAAAACAATTGGCTATTTCGGTGCATGGTGACGATAACTAGTCGGCAGTGTATAATAATGTTGAAAAACATTGACGGATAGGATGAAAATTATGAACCTAAATTCTTCAACCCCACAACCTCTCTATATGCAGATTAGGCAAATGCTACAGAATGATATTCAACAAGGGAAATATAAACCAGATCAACAGATTCCCACAGAAGCTGAGCTTTGTGAAATGTATAATGTCAGTCGAATCACTATTCGAAAGGCCATTGAGGAATTAGTGAAGGATGGTACATTAACACGCATACCACGTAGGGGCACGTTTGTAGCTTCAAATAAGTTTAATAATGAACTGTTATCTGTAAGCGGATTCTCAGAGTTTAGTCACCAACTAGGAATGATTTCAAATTCCCGAATCCTTAGAAGTGAAGTCATCCCGGCATCAAAGGATGTTGCAGAACATCTTAAAGTTGAAGAGGGAAGTCGAGTACTTGAGCTTGAGCGACTTATGTATGTGAATGAACGTCCACTTTTTTATGATATTGCACATTATTCACTAACTCGTTTTCCTGATTTGGAAAAGAAAATTGCAACAGACGAATCTACATATAAAGTACTCTCAAAGGACTATAATACAGAAATCCTAAGCAACGATAAAATTATCGACGTAATAGGAGCGACAAAAGTATATGCCAATTACCTTGAATGCGATATAGGAGCCAATCTTTTTAAAATCCTAAAAATTGCCTACGATTCAAATGAGGAACCTGTCCACCTTTCAACGTTTATGTGTGAAACAAGTAAAGTAACCTTAACCGTTCATCGTACAAAATAGAGTTAACTCTATTTTATATGAATTACATATTTTAATAAAAAAACTCACTTTNNAAAGTGAGTTTTTTTATTAATAATTTGCAGGATTTACCTGGATAGCTTTAAAGTTTTGATTATTATCTGAGTAATGCCACCATTCTTTAGAATAGCCTACAAAACCTACTTGTCTCATTGCCTTATCCATAATATGATAACTCTTTTCCTGTACACTGCTTCGTTTATAGCTTCGAGATGCTCGTGAAGAAAAATCATCGAAATTAGATTGCATTTGTACTTCTTTTCCATCTAAAGTACATAGTGTTATATCCACCGTTGCACCAAGTTGGTGTCCACGGATATTTTTAGGATCAGGTTTAGCTACATAATCCGAATTAGGATATGCGTTCCAAAGTGTTTGTTGTGCAGATAAAGGTCGGTAAGCATCCCATACTTTAATTATATATCCTTGTTTTTTAAGTATTGCGTTTGCTTTTGCTAATTTTTTTGCTGTACTTGTCCTAAGTATTGCTTGACTAAAATTATAAATACGTTTGCCAGTGAAGTTATTAGTTGTGTTATATTTCAAATCAACAATAATACTTTTATCTAATGATTTAACGTTATTGAACTCCGCTATCACATATTTTCCATTTATAAATCCTATTGTCTTTTTAAACTTAATTTTATACCATCCATTGGAGTGTTTATTAATAACCGTTAAAAGTTGGCCTTTTTTAACTGAACCGATCAACTTATATGATGTACTAGGCCCACCACGGACATTCAATTTATTTGCAGTTACAGTATAAACTTTATTTGCTGCATAGGTAGATGTTGGATTTGTAAAGAAACTTATCGATAGAAATGAAAGAGTGGAAAAAAATACAAATATCTTCTTAATAATTCTCATATTTCACCTTCTTTGATTTTTTAATAATCTGTTAACTATAACCATTATTCTACAGAATGGCTCACATCACCTTTCATTTTGAAACTATAAAGATAAAATAAAAAACATTACTATTAAGTAATGTTTTTTATTTACAATATAGGAGATAAGAGGCGTGAGATTGCTTCTTTTAACCTGATTAAGACTGATCGCTCTTGATATTTTTCAATTGTAAGCTCACTACTATGATGACTATCAAGTAAAAAAAAGTTTTGTAGTTCAGAAGCTTTTTCTTCTGAATAGGTAATCGCATTAATTTCAAAATTTAACTTAAAACTACGTGTATCAATATTCGTAGTTCCTACTGAAGCTATTTCGTGATCAACAACGATGGTTTTAGCATGTAAAAACCCATTCTCGTAAAGTAAGATTTTTGCACCATACGATAAAAGTTCTCCAGCGTATGATAGAGAAGCCCAATACACGAATGGGTGATCAGGTTTACTTGGGATCATTATTCTTACATCGATACCGGATAAAATTGCGATTTTACACGCATCCATAATACTTGTATCTGGAATAAAATAAGGTGTTTGAATATAAACACATTTTTTGGCAGACATAATTAACTTAACGTACATGTTTTTTAAATGTTCTGTTTCTGAATTTGGCCCACTAGCAACAATTTGGATAGGGGTACTTCCAATATTTTTTTCATTATTAAATGAGAATTCTTCTATATTATGTACAGGTTGATTAGTAGCTTGTTGCCAATCTAAAATAAATCTACCTTGAATTTGGTTTACTGATTCTCCCATTATACGAAAATGAGTGTCTCTCCAATAACCAAATTTCTGATCAATTCCAAGATATTCATTTCCAATATTGAACCCACCTATATAAGCAATTTTTCCATCTATAATACATAGTTTTCTGTGATTCCTATTATTTAACCGGAAATTGATGAGTCTTAAAAATGAAGGGAAGAAAGCTCTCACTTCGCCACCATGTTTAACAAGTTCTTTGAAAAAAGAAGGGGTAATTCTTTTGGAACCAATGTCATCATACAGGACTCGTACTTTCACACCTTCTTCTGCTTTTTTCGAAAGTTCATCTCTAAGTTTCTTTCCTAACGAATCACGCTGGATAATATAGTACTGGATATTAATTTCTCTTTGGGCAAGTTGTATATCTTTAAATAGTGAATTAAATTTTTCGTGTCCATCTCGAAATGTTTGGATCTCGTTATCTGTCGTTAATAAAGCATTAGCTGACTTTAAATTCATCATAATTAAATGTGAATGCTTGGATAGTAGCTCATCTTGAAGAAAACTTTGATCATTATGAATTTTATTAGCCTGGTCTGTAACCGCCAATTGTAGATAAGTTCTTTCTTTAGTCGATAGATGGTAGAAATTCTTTTGTTTTAGCTGCCTACCTAAAAATAGATATAGTAAAAATCCTACTATAGGTATAAAAAGTAAGATCATTAGCCACGCCCATGTGGCAACAACATCTCTTTTTTCTATAAATACTAGTACTCCTGCTAGAAGTATATTGATGATAAGGAGGATTGTAAGAAAATTATTAATATCCATTTTTCACACTTCCTATTAGTCAAATTTCCTTATATTAGTTTAATATCTTTTTTAATGCTCATTAATAATATTTTTTATATAAAAGAACAAAGTATTCGAAAACACTTCATAGTAACTCCAAAATACAGTAATATTATTTATCCCGTTAAAATATCAAAAAATGAAACATAGAACTTTTTTATAAGAAAAAGGAGCTGCGCTACTTTTATCGGGTCTTGTCCTTAAATTGTACTATAGTAAGTCGGATATTGTTGAGTCGTACTTTGTCAGAAACGTTAAATATGTACTGTTTAAAGCTGCATTATTAACTTAAAAAGCACTTAAACCAAGTTAAATCAAATAAGTAATAAACTTATGATTTTTTTTATTTGAAAAGTGTTGACATTAAATGTTCGATGCTTTAATATAGTTTAAGTCACGTCAGACAAGTTAACGAAGTCAACGAAAGCTTATCGTAGTAAGCTTTTAAAGTTTAAAAAAACTTTTAAAAAAGTGTTGACATAAACAGTTAGATGTTATAAACTGTAAAAGTCGCTAACGAAGACGACACACTTTATAATATGCGCCCGTAGCTCAATTGGATAGAGCGTTTGACTACGGATCAAAAGGTTATGGGTTCGAGTCCTTTCGGGCGCGCCATATTACGGGAAGTGGCTCAGCTTGGTAGAGCACCTGGTTTGGGACCAGGGGGTCGCAGGTTCAAATCCTGTCTTCCCGACCATTT
>NZ_NUQC01000045.1:0-21750 GCF_002585125.1 Bacillus sp. AFS029533
TTGACAATGTTGTTTTTCAAAAGAGTGAAAGCACCCCAGTTTATCAACTGAGGTGTTTTTTTGTGACGAAATCAAAACTTAACTGTCCAATAACAACAAATCTAAAGAGAATCAATCGAATTGGGTTTTATAGATTTGAAAAATTTGTGACAAAATATAAATATGCGAAGAAACAATATCTTATTATAATAAATTTTATTGAATTTGATGAAAATGTGAGGTAAGATTGTTTGGTCTGAAAATTAGTCCAATTGGGAAACTTTATACAAATTAATAATCGGAGTTGTTGTTTATGTCACCAAGAGTACCTAATACTTTTATAATCATTTTAGGTTTTATGTTATTTGCACTGTTTTTTGGAGCAGGAAATCTAATTTTTCCACCCATACTTGGACAGTTAGCCGGAAAAAACTTATGGATCGCCAATGCAGGCTTTTTAGTAACTGGAGTTGGATTACCATTGTTAGGTGTTACTGCTTTTGTTTTTTCAGGTGAAAAAAATTTGCAATCTTTAGCTAGACGGGTTCATCCGTTGTTTGGTATTGTATTTACTACGGTTCTTTATCTAGCAATTGGTCCTTTTTTTGCTATCCCTAGATCAGGGAATGTATCGTTTGAAATTGGTGTTAAACCTTTTTTATCAAATGATGCAAATCCTGGTGCATTAATCATATTTACCATCTTATTTTTCACAGTTACATGCTTGTTATCACTTAATCCTACGAAGATTATTGATGTAGTAGGAAAATTTCTAACTCCTATTAAATTAACGTTTATCGGATTGCTTGTGTTTATTGCTATTGTTCATCCAATTGGGAAATTTCAAGAGCCATTTAAAGGATACACAACAAATGTGTTTTTTAAAGGGTTCCAAGAAGGTTATTTAACAATGGATGCACTTGTAGCGTTTGTTTTTGGAATTATTATTGTCAACGCAATTAAAGGAAAAGGAGTTACTACTAAAAAACAGCTTATGATCGTTTGTGGAAAGTCAACAGCATTAGCTGCTTCACTTTTAGCAATAATCTATACTGCTCTTACATATATGGGGGCTTCTAGTGTTGAGAAACTTGGTCGATTAGATAATGGGGCTGAAGTTTTAGCGAAAGTTTCAGACTATTATTTTGGTTCTTATGGAGCAATATTATTAGGTTTAATGATTACAGTAGCATGTTTGACTACGAGTGTAGGTCTAATCACTGCTTGTTCTACTTTTTTTCATGAATTGTTTCCAACCATTTCTTACAAAAAAATTGCGATCATTATAACTGTATTTAGTACACTTATAGCAAATATAGGTTTAACACAGCTAATTAAAGTTTCAATTCCTGTATTAATGACACTATATCCTATCGCTATATCCTTAATTTTCTTAACATTCTTACACTATACGTTTAAAGGTAGGTCAGAAGTGTATCAAGGCAGTTTGATTTTAACTTTTATTGTCAGTCTTTTTGATGGGTTAAACTCAGCTGGAATACAAATTGAAGTAATTCATCATTTCTTCTCTAAGTACCTCCCGTTGTATAGTTTAGGTTTAGGTTGGATATTTCCAGCTATTATTGGTGGTTTTATTGGTTATTTTATTAGTATTATACGTAAGAAAGATAAGAAAGATATTCCTAGTTCAATTCGAAAGATTAGTTAATTTTAGGGAAATAACGAAGCTTTTTAACTGTAAATTTTCTTAAGTAAGTTAGTAATGGTAAAAGGGGAGAAGTTTTTTAGAGTAATTCAAAAAGTGACAATTGTTTCATCAGAAAGGGGAGTAAATAGAATGGCACAAAAGGAATTGAAAAAAGGATTGAAAGCGCGCCATATTCAGATGATTGCATTAGGCGGTACAATCGGCGTAGGCTTATTTATGGGTTCAACGAGTACAATTCATTGGACAGGCCCATCAGTAATGCTTGCTTATGCAATTTCGGGGATTTTTATCTTCTTCATTATGCGTGCAATGGGAGAAATGCTTTACTTAGAGCCAAGTACAGGTTCATTTGCGACATTTGGCCATAAATATATTCACCCTTTAGCAGGGTATATGACTGCTTGGAGTAACTGGTTCCAGTGGGTTATTGTTGGAATGTCAGAAATTATTGCAGTTGGGGCATATATGAAGTATTGGTTTCCAGACCTACCTGCTTGGATACCAGGAATTATTGCAATTGTGATTCTTGGTGCAGCAAATTTAATTTCTGTTAAATCATTTGGTGAATTTGAATTTTGGTTTGCAATGATTAAAGTCGTTACAATTTTATTGATGATTGTTGCAGGGTTTGGTCTTATTTTCTTCGGTCTTGGAAACGGAGGAAATGCGATTGGTTTATCTAACCTTTGGAAAAATGGCGGCTTCTTTACAGGTGGTTGGTCAGGTTTCTTCTTTGCACTTTCATTAGTTGTTGGAGCTTATCAAGGTGTTGAATTAATTGGTATTACAGCTGGAGAAGCAGAAAATCCGAAAAAAACATTAAAAGATGCGATTCAAAGTCTTATTTGGCGTATTTTAATCTTCTATATAGGTGCTATTTTTGTAATTGTAACAGTTTTCCCTTGGGATCAACTAAATTCGATTGGTAGCCCGTTTGTTGTAACTTTTGCCAAATTTGGTATTACAGCTGCAGCTGGAATTATTAACTTTGTAGTAATTACTGCTGCGATGTCTGGTTGTAATAGTGGTATTTATAGTGCTGGACGCATGCTTTATACATTAGGTATAAATGGACAAGCACCAAAATATTTTACAAAAGTCTCAAATAACGGAGTGCCTTTATTCGGTACGATTGGTGTACTAATTGGTTTAATAATTGGCGTTATTTTAAATTTTATTGCCCCAAAAAACTTATTCGTGTATGTATACAGTGCAAGTGTACTTCCTGGGATGATCCCGTGGTTTGTCATTTTAATTAGTCATATTCGTTTTAGAAAAGTAAAGGGAGATGAAATTAAAAATCATCCTTTTAAAATGCCTTTTGCACCATTTACTAATTACTTAACGTTAGCCTACTTAGTTTTGGTATTAATCGGTATGTGGTTTAATGATGACACACGTATCTCACTTATTGTAGGGATTATTTTCTTGGCAATCCTTGTCATTTGTTTTTATGCTTTCGGTATCGGAAAACGTGTACCATTAGATGCCCAAGCAGATGAAGAAATAGCTAACTAATACTTGACTTAATTTGATGGGATGTTCTTAAGAACATAGCTTTTCAATAAAAAATATTAATTTTATAAACAATTTATGCGTTCGTATGATTAGATCAAACAGTATTAAACTGGATGAGACTATTATACGAACGCATTTTTTATATTAACTGAATAAATAAATCGACAGTATTTTTTAATACAAAAATTAAAGTTTTTTTAAAACAGTACGTACAGTAAAAAATAAATATTTTGACTATTTTTGCATTTTATGACAAAATGATGAAAACTACATAGTAGGGAATAGGTGTAAATGAAGTTCATAGTTTGAAATCATTTACTTAAAAGGGAAGATTGGTTTAATTCCAACACGGTCCCGCCACTGTAAAAGAGGAGTAAATAAGAAGATGCCACTTATTAATTTAGGGAAGGCTTTTATTTACAAAAATTCTTAAGTCAGGAGACCTGCCTATTCTAACGACGCTGTTTGACCTACGAGAGATAGGGAGGTGCCTTATGGAAAGAAAGCTTAAGTTAACTTGTTCTAATTATTTATGTTTTCCAACTTAAAGGCATTTTTGTCTCTTATGAGATAAAAATGCTTTTTTATTTTAGTTAAAAGGAAAAGGAAAAAGTAGTACATATAGTAATTTAGGATATCCGAGAAATGGTGAAATAAATGAAAGACCTAGTCTAGGGACATATTTTGCATTAGCAAGTGGTAGTAAAAACATTTACGAGGACTGTGGTTTAAAGACACGTAATGAAACTGAGGTAATAGATGCCTTATCAAATATGGTAAAATCTGCGAAAAAAGTTCGAGAAAAATATTATTCAATTATTTAATGATAGGGTGAAATCGATGAGTGGTAGATATGTAAAAGAATCCAGAGTATTTGATAGTAGTAGAATTTTTCCAACTGATTTAAATAACCATGGTACATTATTCGGAGGAAAAATGCTTGCCGCAATGGACTTAATTGCTTCCATTTCAGCTACAAAGCATTCAAGAATGGAATGTGTAACCGCATCGATGGATTCAGTAGAATTTTTATGTCCAGTTCGTGAAAGTGACTGCATATATTATGAATCATTCGTGATCTTAACAGGCTCAAGCTCAATGGAAGTGTTTGTTCGAGCTACAGCCGAAGACCTACTTTCAGGTGAAAAAAGGGTTGCTGCAACATGTTTTGTAACATTTGTTGCACTTAAAGATGGAAAACCACATAAAGTAGTAGAGGTAATACCAGAAACTGATGAAGAAATTAAATTACAGCAATTAGCATTTAAACGATTAGAAAGTCGCCAATTAAGAAAGAAATTGAGTAAGGAATTGGCATTAATTTGGAAAGAATAAAAAGAAACCATTGAAATCATACTAAAAGTAAGCTAAGATTAAATTAATATTTTTAAGGAGGCATCAAATTTAGACACTATGTACAATATCCGATAACTTTTTAAGCTAACGAATTTTATAGCAAAAAAGTACTCTGCCTGAAGTCAGAGAAATTGGATAACTATGTCTATTGATGAGCCTATACTAATATTAAATTTAATCCATTGTTTTAAATGAATGGTTTATTTACTATTACATTTCATTAGAAAAATATTCTAACGTATATATTTATATATATACACGGCTTATTAAATCACATCCAATTTACACACAGGCAGATACTGCTTGTGTGTTTTTTATTTTCTTTCTTAAAAAATGCTTTCGATAAAGGATTGAATTTTTTAAGCAGGGTGATATTTTAAAATCGGATGGAGTGAAGTATATGTTTATTATAAAAGCATCGAATATAGAAATAGAATTAAACGGTAAAACAATTTTTAAAAATGGAAACTTAGATATAAAAGAAGGTGAAAGGGTAGCATTAATTGGTGAAAATGGCGTTGGAAAATCAACATTTATTAATGCCATTTTAGGTAATATTCCATTGAAAAAAGGAATGCTGCAAATTCACTATTCAAAAGATGAAATTGGATGGCTTTTAACAGATGAAGAGAATCAGGAAGGCATTTTGGCAAGGGAAGTGATCGAATCGTTTGATCAGGAACGATCCTTCATTAAAAAGAATTTAGAAAAATATCTACTTGATTTGTCAAATGAAGAAAATCTTGCTAAATATAACGAGAACTTAAGTAGATATTTAGAATTAGATGGCTATGATTGGGAAACAAAAATAGATCAAGTTTTGAAGAAATTTCAATTACCGCAAGAATTATGGAATATTCCATTCAGTCATTTAAGCGGTGGGCAAAAAACAAAAGTCAAATTAGCAAAAGTAATGATGAAGCAACCAAAGCTATTAATTTTAGACGAACCAACAAATCATTTGGACTCTGAGTCAATCCAATGGTTAACGGAATGGTTACAAAACTTTAAAGGTAGTGTACTTTTTATTTCTCATGAACGTCAATTCATTGATGATGTTGCGACTGTTACAGTTGAATTAACTGATAGTGGTACATTTAAATATAGTGGTGGCTATTCAACTTACAAAATTCAAAAAGAACATGAGCGAAAAACTCAGCAGGCTCAATATGAAAAACAAGAAGCAGAAAAGAAAAAGCTTATTGAAACAATTAATCAATATAAACAATGGTTTACAAGCTCGCATAATGCAGCCAGTGAACGAGATCCTTTTGCTAAGAAACAAGCAGCAAAAAATGCATTAAGATTTAAATCAAAAGAAAAGGATTTAGATCGATTAGAGAAAAGAAAAGTAGAAAAACCAAAAGAAGCTAAATTAATTTCAGCGAGCTTTGAAAATGATTCATTTTCAGCAAAACAAATGATTACTTTTGAAAAAGTCGATTTTTCATATGATAACAAAACGATATTTAATCAAGTTGATTTTATTTTAAATCGAGAAGATCGATTAGCAGTAATCGGAAAAAATGGTTCTGGAAAATCTACATTTTTAAAATTATTAACAGGATTAATGATTCCTTGTAATGGCTCTGTAAGACATAATCCTCAATTAAAAATAGGTTATTTTATGCAAGAGCTTGAAGCGTTAAATGAGGATTCAACAATTTTAAATGAAATTTTATCACTTCCAAATATGACTGAAACAGAAGCAAGAACAATTTTAGCATGTTTCCTTTTTAGAAGAGAGGATGTTTACAAGAGTATTGCTCAACTAAGTATGGGGGAGAAATGTAGAGTTGCTTTCGTAAAGTTATACTTTTCTGATTCTAATCTACTAGTGCTTGACGAACCAACAAATTATTTAGATATTCACACGAGAGAAAGAATTGAGGAAGCATTAGCTGCATATCCTGGAGCTGTAGTTGTAGTGTCACATGATCCATATTTACTAAAAAAGGTCTCAAATCGTGTAATTCATATTGAAAATGGAAATCTTTATGATTTCAAAGGATCTTTTTCAGAATGGAACGGAAGACAGAACATCTCAAACGATCAGCAAACTTTATTAAATGAACGAATTAAATTACAACTTGAAATAGCTGCAATGAATGCAGAAGAAAAAGATACGGATGAAGAAAAGAAAGCTCAAATTTCAAAAATCGTCAAGCTACAAAAGGAACTTGATGGAATAAATGAGAGGTTATTGTCAGAGAGAAGTGAGAAGAAAGGGTAAGAACATAAGAACTTAGTACAAAAAGTGCAGGGAAAATAAAAAAACAAATCACTTAAGTTAAGATTACTTATGGTGATTTGTTTTTTATTTTTAGTCCGAGTTTACTTAACTATTTATCCTGCCTTAAGTACATCATTTACATCATGTATAACGACAAATGCTTTTGGATCGATTGTGTGGATTATTTTTTTTAGTTCAAATAGTTCTTTATTATTAAGAATAATGTATAAGGACTCTTTTCTTAAGCCAGAGAAATGGCCTTTTGCAGTATAAATCGTTACGCCTCGATTCATTTCATTTGAAACGATTTGTGCAATTTCATTTGCTTGATCGGAAATAATCGTAATCGCTTTTTTAGGATTTAATCCTTCCATAATAAAATCCAAAACTTTAATACCTATATAAATAGAAATGACAGTATATAATGTTTTCTCAAAGCCGATTACAAAATAACCACCTAAAACGACAATTAGATCAAATAAAAGTAAAGATTTACTAATACTCCACCCAAAGGATTGATGTACCATTTGAGCAAGAACCGTAGAACCACCTGTTGTGCCACCCGCACGAAAGACAATTCCTAACCCCAGACCGATTAAAACACCAGCAAAAATAGTACCTAGTAAAGTTTCGCTTGTAGGTACGCCGTAACCGTCCGTAATACGTAAGAAAAATGAAATCGCTACGATTGAAATAACTGTATAAATTATTAGTTGTTTCTTTAAATATTTATATCCAATTATTAACAAGGAAGCATTTAAAACAAAATATACGACATCAGGTGACCAGTTAAATAGATAATAAGTAATCATCGTAATGCCTGTAAAGCCACCTTCAGCTAATTTATTCGGTATTGCAAAGAAGTTAACACCGACTGCAAATATAGCTGATCCAACAAGGAGATATAAAATATCTACGAAGTTTTTACGCACAGTTACCCCTCATTTTCTAACAGATTTTTTTCACTTCTATCATTCTACCTAATAATGTGTCTTGAATCAAAAAATTTCTATTAAACAAATTATCTATTATTAGTCATAGTTATAAACACACTTTCATAGGTTTAGAAAGAGACAAGCTATTAAGGGGGAATCATTATGGTATTTGCTACACCTGGAAAATCTGGTTCATTAATTACGTTTAAAAATCGTTATGACAATTTTATTGGTGGGGAATGGGTAAGACCAGTAAGAGAACAGTATTTTGGAAATGTTTCGCCTGTAACTGGACAAGTCTTTTGTGAGGTGGCTAGATCGACTTCAGAAGATATCGAAAAAGCACTTGATGCAGCACATGGTGCAAAAGGTAAATGGGGGAGAATGTCAGTAACTGAGAGGGCAAATATTTTACATAAGATTGCTGATCGTATGGAATCAAATAAAGAATATCTTGCTGTCGCTGAAACTTGGGAAAACGGTAAACCTGTTCGTGAAACTTTAGCTGCAGATATTCCTTTAGCAATAGACCATTTCCGTTATTTTGCCGGATGTATCAGGTCGCAAGAAGGATCGCTCGGTGAACTTGATGGTGATACAGTTGCATATCATTATAAAGAGCCATTAGGGGTTGTCGGTCAGATTATTCCATGGAACTTCCCGATTTTAATGGCTGTATGGAAGCTTGCTCCAGCCCTTGCTGCAGGGAATTGTGTTGTTTTAAAACCGGCTGAGCAAACGCCAACATCTGTGTTAGTTTTAATGGAACTAATTCAAGATCTATTGCCACCTGGAGTTGTTAACGTTGTAAACGGATTTGGACTTGAAGCAGGTAAACCATTAGCTTCAAGTGATCGAATTGCAAAAATTGCATTTACTGGTGAAACTTCAACTGGTCGACTAATTATGGAATATGCTTCAAAGAATTTAATTCCTGTTACATTAGAATTAGGTGGTAAATCTCCTAATATTTTCTTTGAAGATGTA
Source organism: Bacillus sp. AFS029533 (assembly GCF_002585125.1). Taxonomy (NCBI): domain Bacteria; kingdom Bacillati; phylum Bacillota; class Bacilli; order Caryophanales; family Bacillaceae; genus Bacillus; species Bacillus sp. AFS029533. The sequence continues at coordinate 8,678 of NZ_NUQC01000045.1, forward strand.
GTAGATAATGAAGAGTTTTTCGATAAAGCACTTGAAGGCTTTACGATGTTTGCTTTAAATCAGGGGGAAGTATGTACATGTCCTTCTAGAGCGCTTATTCATGAATCAATTTATGAGGAATTTATGGATAGAGCAGTAAACCGAGTAAAAGCGATTAAGCAAGGAAATCCATTGGATCCTCAAACAATGATCGGTTCTCAAGCTTCGCACGAGCAATTGAATAAGATTTTATCTTATTTTGAAATTGGAAAGAATGAAGGTGCAGAAGTTTTAGTTGGTGGTAGTCGCAACGTTCTTGATGGAGAATTGAAAGATGGTTTTTATGTAAACCCGACCATTTTTAAAGGGAACAATAAAATGAGAGTGTTCCAAGAAGAAATTTTTGGTCCTGTTGTTTCGGTTACTACATTTAAATCAAAAGAAGAGGCATTGGAAATCGCTAATGACACTTTATATGGATTAGGAGCGGGAGTATGGACTCGTGATATGGATACTGCTTATCGATTCGGACGCAATATCGAAGCAGGTCGAGTTTGGGTAAACTGCTATCACGCATATCCGGCACATGCAGCCTTTGGTGGGTATAAAAATTCAGGAGTAGGTCGTGAAACGCATAAAATGATGTTGGACCACTATCAAAATACAAAGAATTTGCTAGTTAGTTATTCACCGAGTAAACTAGGATTCTTTTAATAACTTTTACACTCCAGTATTCATTTACTGGAGTGTTTTTATTTAGATAGAAAGAATACAAAATAATAATTTTCTAAAATCCATACATAAAAACTAGTAGCTATTTAATATGTTAAATAAAAAGTATAAATTGGAGGGACTAAATATGTTAGAGCTAGCAATCTATGTATTTATCATTATAGTACTGTATAGTTTCATTCAATTATATTTAAACCGGAAGTGGAAGTTAATCTATACTACGTATGGTTATCAAAACTATTTTATCATTATTGGTAAATTGAAGAAGAATGGAATTGAGTATAAGACGAAATTACCGATGAATTTTAATGGTAGGAGATTTAATGAGAATACTCAATATGATATATATGTAAAAAAAGATTTAGAACATTTGGCATTGCAGTCTTTATATCAAACTTAATAGATTGTACAATAACAATCTAATTTTATGTAAAAATTATAAATTTCCACTGCAGGATGTTCGTTTTAAAGGAGTGCGATTGAGCTTTCTAGTTGTGTTAGCCAAGCAACTTTTCTTTAGTTAATAATTTCCTATAGGAACCCCGGGCATTTTTTAAAATATAAGGTTATAATATTACTCCTGCAAAGTTTCCACGTAATACTTGTTTATTCTTCTGATTTGTACATAAGAAGGATGACATGATCGATATTCTATTTTCTTGTTTTTCAAATTTCTCGATTGTAACTTCACAGGTTATTGTATCTCCTGAGTAAACTGGTCTTAAAAATTCGAAATTTACCGTTCGTGCTAGTACGTTGTGATCTCCACCTATTTTGGTTGGTAAAGTTGCAGTCAACAAACCTTGAATAACAAGTCTTCCTTGTTCATCAGGCGTAATATGATGTGCGCCTGCATCACCAGAAACCTTCGTAAATAATTCAACGTCTTCTACCGTAAAAGTTCGTTCAAATGTAATGATATCGCCTACTTGTAATGACAATTTTTTACCTCCTTATTAATAAAAATATTAATTTTCTTACTTAAATAGTTCGTTTTCTTACTGTACTATCCTTCAAAATCGTTAAAAAAATCGACTAAATAGTCGATTTGCTCCTTGATATAACATTAAGCAAGGGGGATTAATTACGAGGTGCCCATAAAATGACAGATACACCAATTAAACAGATTGCCGCACCGATCCAATCATATAAATCAGGTGATTTTTTATCAACACCCCAGCCCCATAAGATTGAGAGAACGATAAATACGCCTCCATAGGCTGCATAAACTCTACCAAAGGATGGGAAAATTTGGAACGTTGCAATGACACCATAAACTGCCAAAATAATCCCTCCGATTAATCCTAAATAAGCTGATTGGCCTTCTCTTAGCCATAACCATATAAGGTATCCTCCGCCAATTTCAGCTAAACCGGCTAATAAAAATATAACTATTGCAGTGATCAATGTTACTTCTTCCTTTCTATTAAAAGACAAATTGGTGAAAACATATGTACAAGTTTATGCCCTTTATTTTAACAATAAAGACTAAAAGAAACGATCATTCTATTTGAATCTTTATAAATTTACCATCGTTCTCTTAGATCATGAATTTCGGTACTAATAGAACTATTCTAATCATAATTTTATAGAAGAAAATAATATGAAGAGGAGGTGTAGTGTTTAGTGCTAAAAGTTAAAGTGAATTTACGTCCCGTTGTTAGTAAGGTCAATTTACCAACCGTTTTGAAAACAACTATTCTTCCAGGTGATTCAGTTGAAAGATTATTTATTGCAACACAAGTAGGAGAGATTTTTTACATAGGAAATGGAGAAATCAGGACTTTTTTAGATATTCGACCTCGGGTATTAAAATTAGGTGAGTCTGGAGGCTATGACGAACGCGGCTTACTTGGGTTAGCATTTCATCCTAATTTTTATCATAATGGGTTGTTTTATATTCATTATTCAGTAGCTGGTTCTCAGGGGCCAAGTGCTCTTTCTAACCATTTTAAACCTAATCCATGTGATCCCAAAACATTAAATTTGAAATGGCTGAATAGGGAAACTCAATATAACCATATTGATACAGTTGAAGAATGGGTACTCCAATCAAATGGTCAGCCTCAAAAACGACGGACATTATTGAACATTAAAAGACCGTTCTTGAATCATAATGGACTTAACACTTTAAATTTTTCACCCGAAACAAGTAAACTTGTTTTAACAACAGGAGATGGTGGGTCAGGCTATGATCCATTTAACTTAAGCCAAGATAATTTGGAAATTGCAGGTAAAATAATTGAAATTGATATAAATAAAAACATTAACAGCAATAATCCTCCTATTGTAACTCGTTTTAATGAACTTCCAACAAGTATTCAAGAAACTCTCACAGTAATAGCTAAAGGGGTTCGTAATATATCAGGTATTTCATATCAAAGATTTTATAATCAATATATTAAATATATTGGAAATGTCGGTCAGGATTTGGTCGAGTCGCTTTTTTCATTTGTTCATTATAAACCAATTCCGGTCACTCAATTAATCCAAATGAATTCTGAATCTGAGATGGAGGGATTTATTAACTTCGGCTGGAGAGGTTGGGAAGGTGCTTTTCCTACTTCGACAATAAATGGATGTACAGATAATTCAAATGTGGATGAGAAAACAATAGCATATTACGATCAATCAGTTACACTTTCAGCGAGCCGTCTTCAACCTTTAACTAGTTATTTTCATAAAGATCCAAGACCAGATAAATTTGAAGGAACGGCACTTACAGGAGTCCAGTCATACATGGGAAATGAAATTCCTAGTTTAACTGGTGGTATTGTATTTACCGATTTGGTACAAAAAGGATCTCAAGCACAGGTTAAAGGAGTTTTAGCTTATACGAAATTAAGACCAGATGGTAAACAAAGTGATTTCAGTGTTATACAAACTGATTATGACTTTGGATCTCAACCGGCCTATTATGTAGGTTTGGGGACGAATTTAAATCAAACTAAAATCTATTTAGCGGTTTATGGTTCTATGAAAGTGACTGATTTAAACATGGGTACGATTTTTGAAATTGTACCGTGACTTTTAGTAAAGTTGTCTAATACTAGTAAATAAACAACCACGGAGGTAATTATTGACTCCAGTGGTTGTTTATAATTGATGAGCATTGTATAACATAAGAGACTATTCGCCACTTGTTAAGTGTTCTTGTATTTATTGCGATAAAAATGCATAAATACAAGATCCCTATTAGATCATGAGAAGTAGCTTGTATCTAGGTTAATCATTAAAGTTTTGAAATTTTTTACCATTTCGATCGTCAAGGCAAGAAACTTCAATCAATAAATTATTAAACGTTGTGAAATAAAAGCCATAGCTATTCCCTCTCATGGTATAAGGTTCCTTGTCTATTTGGATGCCCCCAGCTATTAAGCGCTCATACTGTTGATCGACCTCACTTGACGTTTCCACTAAAAAACCTACATGAAAAGCTTCAGGGTATTTAATTTCCATTTGCCTCTTAAATGCCTTTGGATCACTTAACACGAGAATAAATCCTTGCTCATCACTTAACACTACGAGAGCTTTTCCTTTTTGTTCTAGAAATTTAAAGTCAAAAAATGTTTCAAAGAATTGTCTAGCTTCTGATAAATCATCGACACATAAATTTAAATGATTCAACCTCATTCACTTTTCTCCTTTTAATAAATCTTTGATTAAAAGAAGTAACACTTGTATCTTTTCCTTATATAGTGTTACTGCTTTTGTTGTTTAAACTTGATACAACTAGAGTATATATATGTAATTTAATTGGAAAAATATTCCTTTTTTACTTCTGCTTTGTTAGTTATAGGCTATAAAGAAAATAAGTATATTCTAAGAATTACAGCTAGTTTTTTGGAGTAAGTAACAATTAAATGGTATAAAATGGAATTTTTTGATACAGTTGTATTAAACAGAATCATTGTATATTGAGGAGAAAATCAATGGGATATATTATGGATTTAAGAAAAGTTGTAGGTAGTCGACCTATCTTAATGGCAGGTGCAAATGTTATCCTACTAGATTCACAAAAGAGAGTATTATTACAATTAAGAAAAGATAATAAGACTTGGGGATTACCTGGTGGATCATTAGAGTTAGGAGAAAATTTAGAAGAAGTGGCTAAAAGAGAATTGAAAGAAGAAACTGGTCTTACAGCATTAAATCTTGAGTTTTTTAACATCTTTTCTGGAGAAGAATTTTATTATAAATATCCCCATGGGGATGAGGTATATAATGTAATTGCGACGTATATTTGTACTGAATATACTGGGCAATTAGAGCCAGAAGAAAGCGAAGTGCTCGAGTTAGGCTTTTTTAATTTTCATGACCTTCCATCAGAAATTAATCCATGTGAAATTCCTATTTTAAACTTGTATAAGGATTCTAACTATTGAACTTAGAATGTGGAATTAAGACTAAATAATGATTAAAAGGATCTTTTTTTAAGATCCTTTTTTCATTTTCAATATTATATTAATTGTTTTTTTGTTAAACCTTTAAAAATTAAGTATTTTTTTATTAAGGTCTAAATTACAATATTAGCTTTTTTATTCTATGTTATTTTGCAGTTGAAGTTGCTGCTTCGTTTTTGCAGTTTTCGCAAGTTGAATAGATTTTCACAACTTTTTTATACTCCGCGTACTCAATAGTTTCTTCGCATTCTTTACAGATTAAAATTTGCATTAGAAACACCTCCTAAACCCACTATAACACGTTCGAATCACGATTTCTCCAGGGACTTTACCCACCCTGTGGACGTGAATTGTCCCGGTTGAAATAACGTTGATATAGCAAGGTTTTCAAGTAGAAATGGACTTAAAAAAAATTTTTTTTCGATTTAAAAAAACGAAAAATAGAACAGTGTGAGTATGTTTTGGTATCAATTTTGTCCATGAATAACTAATAACTTTTTTTATATTATTGATTATCTTAATTAAAAGATATTTTAATTGAAAATTACCTCCCGACTAGCGTCAAGAGGTCATCTTTATTCGACTAATATTAGTGAATAGGCATACCCCAGGATTCTTGCAGTTTTTCAAGTCCAGATTGATTTGTTACCTTAAGAATGATTTGTTTGTTGGTGACTTTTTTCTCCATCAAACTATAAGAATCACCGTCCCGCAAGCCTGGCCAATAAACACTTCCAGCACCAATCGTATTAATTTTTTTGCTCATTGCACGAACATAGTTAATATCATTTTTACTCTTTTTTACCAAATAATCCAAGCCGCTTTTCATTGGTGCTCCCCACTCGGTAATGATGGCACGATCGGAGTATTTTCCAATTTCAAATGTTAAAATATTTGACCATCCTGTTTCTGTGAGGGCATTAATATGTACATATCCTGCATAAAACGCATAGCAGTGAACGGCAAGCATTGTTCCGTCAAGTCGTTTGTCATCTCCTAGAGGATTAATATAAAGAGCGGCCAAACCAATTCCATCAAGAATGACATTTTTCTTTGGAATATTGAAGCTTGTTAACCAATCATGATAGAGATTGCGTAAATCTTTCGTATTATAACCATATGGCTCATTAATAGGTTCAAAATAACAGTTGGGGTTGTTTCCGTATTTTTTAATAACAGTACTCCACATGCTAAAATATTTATTGAGATCTTCAGGTTTTCCATTTTTCGGTGGCCTAGCAAAAAATGACTTTGCCTCTTTCTAACGCAGCATCAATGGCCCCTGTATAAGTACGCCAATAATTTGCGACTGTCGCTTCATTAATGGGTAGTCTAACTGTGTTAGCACCAGTTTCATCGAACATCTGCCCGATCACTTGTCGGCCTACTACTTTTGCAGAATCGTATGTATCATTTTTGGCCAGTCCACTTACATAAATGACGCCATCGACAAAATTGTCGTGCTCATCTGCCCAATTCACACCCCTTATTCCAGCTGACAGTGATGAAGTAGGTTTATTAATGGTGATTTTAACAAGATTTAAAAAAGTAAAAGAAGAGGCAATCAGTAAAATAATGGAACCTAAAATACCTACTACTATAAAGGATACTATTTTTACTATTTTCAAAATTTCCCCCCTCATCTAATTAATCTCTGTAAAATTTATTTTTAGAACTTTACTATTATTCTATGATTTACTGAAAAAGAATGAATAAAGTAATAGATTTCAAAAGGTTCACTATACAAAAAGAAAGTTTGCAATAAAGAATGTTATAATCTATTGAAATGGGAATGTTAAAGAGTTCTAATTTTAATGAATAGGGGGTAGGAATGAAAAAAATCTTAGTAGTAATAGCCATTTTAATAACAGGGATTGTAGGGATAATAGGTTATGTTCATTTTCAAAGTGGATTTGATATTAAAATTAAAAATCAAACAAATAAAGATGTAACGGGAATATATTTGACCTATGATCATGTTAAAACCGATCTAAAGATACCTACAATTGCTTCGCATAAGGACTATAAACTAAACATAAATCCCTCAAAGGATGTTGGAGAGAGTACAATGGAGCTACATTATAAAGACAATAAAGGAAAATTACATACAGAATCAGTTATCGGATATTTTGAAGGTGGTTATTCTGGAAATATATTAATTACGATAAAATCTGTTGATGAAGATGGAAAACTTAAATTTAAAGTTAAGGAAGATATTTCTTTATATTAATTTGTTTTTTATATTAAAATCTCATTGTTCAACAAGTTTCATAGAATGTTGCAGTAAATGGCTGTTAAGTTGTATCAGAATATGCTTAAATGTTTATCTAAATTAGCATAAACATTTTTATTTAAAGATAGATTTATATGCTTTTTTTCGGAGGAATATTAATGCAATTATCATCTAGAATTTCGATTCCAAATTATGTAACAAAGAGGTTTTTTGTTCTGTATAGCGTCCCTTTTTTAATAAGTGTTCTCTTGATATTTCTTACTGATCCTTTAAAGGTTGTTGATTTGTTCTATCAAACTTTATACTTATCGATTTTCTACATAGGACTACCTATTGGAGTTGTGTTTTTACCTTATTATGGATATTTTTATTTACTTCAGAAATATTTTAAAGTGACTTATGTCATAACAGTAACTGCCTTAATTACAACAATAATCGCACTAATCTTAGTGTTTATAGTCATTCAAAAAACATATAAATCATTTGAAACCCGTAGCTACTTTACAAAAGAAACGACTAGTCAGTTGTCAAAAAAGTCTAATGAATTATTTGAAAAAGAAACAGGTGTTAAAGGAAAAATAAACAAACTTAAGATGATTAGCAGATATAATGACGCCGATAATGGGGACTTTACACTTACTCGAAAAAGATATTATGACATTGAAGTTGTCTCGAAAAATCCATCAGATTTACAAAAAATTCCAAGAAGTTATAAATTTATTAGTGTTAATGGGTAATGGATTTTAAAAACGAAAAATGAGAAATGGTTCTTAAATTAGATAATGTGTTGAAATAAGTTAATTAATTAAATAAGGGCTACTTCAGAAAAATTTTGATATGAATAAAAAGAAACAACGCTTAGAATTTACTCTAAGCGTTGTTGGTTTTTATTGAACTAGGCCTTATGAAATAGAGCAATAAAATAGTTTAATAATCTTTCAATTCAATTTCATTGGCAGCTTTAGCGATCATTCTCGTAATCATTTTAAACATGCCATTCATTAAGATGGGAAAGCGTAACATTGCATTGCGTAATAAAATTTTGAAGTTTGATTTTTCAATCATTCCTCCAGCAGTTAAAAGCCCTATTTTTTGGTTTTTTTCAACAAAATTTTTCATCACATTTTCATAGGTGATGAATGACCTTTTGTAATCACCATTAGCAGCTTTCAGCTCTCCTGCGAGGACATATGCTCCGACAAGGGCCAGGCTAGTACCTTGACCTGAGAGGGGTGAAGGACAATAAGCCGCATCACCTACTAAAGCAATTCGGCCATCTGACCAGGTCGGCATGTGAATTTGACAAATTTCATCAAAATAAAAATCTGAAGCATTAATCAATTTTTGGAGCAAGTTCGGTGTTTCCCAACCATTAAGTTCTTCGAAAGCATTTTTAATAAGATTTTTTTGTTCTTCTGTATTATAACGGTCGTACTTAAGTGGCTCGGATTGGAACACTAACATGCCCTTTGCTTCCTTTTTATCATTTGCGCTATACATTCCAACAGTTTTACCCGGAACGGTATAAAGCATTTGAGAGTGGTCGAGGTTCAGATAATTCTCGAATTCAAAAATTGAGATATAACAGCCGAGAGTACGTTTAAACTGATCCTCGTCACCAAATTTCAACGTACGCACATTGGAATGGATTCCATCAGCGCCGATTATTAGATCGAATGTATCTGGTTTCCCATTAGTATATTGAACTTCAACCCCTGACATTGATTCATGAATAGAGGTAATTGAATCGCCCCAAATATATGTAACTTTATCCTTGGTCAAATCGAACAAAATGTTACTAAGATTCTCACGCATAATTTCAATATCCATCCCTTGCTGATTCCCCATACTTGCTTCACTAATTTTACCTTTAATTTTTCCTTTATCATTCACGAAGTAAACTCCAGTCATATGTGTATCTAATGAACGAACATCATCAAGAATTCCCATTCGTTCAAGCACAGAAATTGCAGCACCACGGATATCAACAGCGTATCCCCCTGGGCGTAAAGAAGGAGCCCGTTCTACTACAGTCACCTCGAAACCATAGCGATGAAGCCAGTAAGCAAGTGCTGGCCCTGCAATGCTCGCTCCGGAAATAAGAACACGCATCGGTTGCTTCATAATTAGTTAATCACTCCTCAGCTAAAAAAAATTAGACAACATAACAACAATATATTCACTGTTTTTTTACTTATGTACTTTCGTGAAATTTCAACAATAATCTAGGGGTGAATGGATGAATGTTTATCTATCTAAATTTGAAGGCTTATTATTGAACAAACGGTCAGTTAAGTTTCATATGGACTATTTAAATTTCATTAAAAAAAAGGCAAATTACCCCAAGTTACAGAATAACACTAGATAGGTATAATCATTTTAATATTAAAAACCGATTTCATAGTAATCTATTTAATTTTTAGGGGAGTCAATATTGGAATTTAAATATGCAGGATTTTGGATAAGATTATGCGCATATACAATTGATTTTTGTATCATTATTTTATTAGGTTTTATTCTAAGTCCATTGCTTCTTAGTTTCTTTACTAACACAAATAATACATACAACCTACTTATTGATCTCATTGGTATTATTTACTTAATGCTTTTGCCAGCTACAAAATTGCAGGGGACAATCGGAAAGGCCACTGTTGGTATTAAAGTAATCAACAAAGAAAGATGGAAGTAAGTTATCTGTATTTGAGGCAATTAGCCGTTGGTTAGCCCAAGTTGTTTCCAGTTTCATTTTATTTATTGGTTATATAATGATTGCTTTTTCAAATAGGAAAACAGCATTACATGATAAATTAGCCAATACTTATGTCGTGTATAAATAATCTTATTTAATTGATCTACTTAGGGCATTTAATTTGGAGCTTTTTAAAGGTCCAATTTTCTTTTAGTCAGTTTTTTTTAGAAGGAAAGTGCATTCATTTATAGAACTATCAAGTATAATTATCGAAGTAACACAATTGATTTGCCTAATATAAAAAATAAGAAGGTGATACTTTATGACAAATAAAGCAAAGATAAAAGATATTATTGAAGAATTAGAAATGCATAAAAACTGGTGAAGTTTTTTCGGTTGCTGAAGATGATCTAATTGATGCCGAAGATGAAAAACCTTTCGATGATTTACAAGATTGGCAGATAGAAAATTTAGAAATCGCAAATGAAATTGTGGAAAATTTTGAGGACTATAAAGAATTACCTTCAAAATATGAAATTGATGAATATAAAATGATTAAAGACTTTTGTTTAAAAGTTAAAGATGAGAAAATACAAAATATATTACAAATCATAATCGAGGGAAAAGGCGCATTTAGAAGATTTAAAGATGCAGTTATAGAGTTAAATATTGATATGGATTGGTATAGTTATCGTGACAGACGCTATAAAGACTTAGCGATCGCATGGTGTCAAAATAATGATATCGAGTACATAGATTAGAATTTCTAGAAATAAGAAACAGTAAACCGAAAATGTTAGAAACTATTAGTCTAACTAAGCTCCTAACTAGACTTATCAAAGATTATATGCCTCCCTATAACAATTAAGTTTAAGCAAATAAAATGAATCCCTTCAGATTTCGATGAAGGGATTTTTAACGTTTTCTATGTAATTAGTTAATTTAGCAGTGCCAATCTTCTAAAAATAATTAAAGTAATTTCAACCCAGAACCAGCAATAAAGGAACGAAAATAATAAAATAATTAGAACAGTATTGATTGAAAAAGAATCAGAAAATCCCGGCCCTAAGACTGGAAAGTGGAAAAGATATAATAGACTCATAATACCTAACATTAAAAGAGCTGCTCCCGTCGCAATAATCGATAATCTATTTTTAAAAAAGTGAAAAGCCAAGCCTAAGCCAAGTCCTAATAATCCTGTTGTAAAAGGAAAGACAATTAGTTCAGTTGGCTGTAGGATCAATAACAACAGGATTGTTAAAAAATAGGACTTTATTCCATTTTTAATGGAAAACATGGAACATAATAAAATTGGTGCAGTGGCGAGTGGACTTAAAAATAATCCTATACCTGGTAATAGGCCACCAGCAGCTTGAAACAATGCAGCAATACACGAAAAAATAGAAGCTAAAATAAATTTCTTGGTTTTATTTTGTTTAGTAAATTTTAGTTGAAACAACCGGACCTCTTCAGTAATTGGTTTGAAAAAAAACACATTTTCACCTCATTTAATTTACGATATACATCATTTATATGAGACTAATCAAATCGCAATACGCCAAACATGTTAATGCAAAATGATGAAATATTGATAACAAACACAAATAAATGTATGATAAATACGTTGAGAATTGCATGAAAATTTCAAAATTGAAGGGGAAAAGCTATGAATATTAAAATTGACAAAGAATATGTGCTACAAACCGCTAAACAATTACTAGAGTTTAATAGCCCAAGTGGTTTTTGCTTTGAAATTATGGAGTTAATTCAGTCCTGGACAAATAGTTTAGGATATGACTTTGAAACGACTAATAAAGGTTGTGGCGTGATCACAATTCCTGGTAAAAGCAATGAGCAAGTCATCGGATTATCAGCACATGTTGATACGTTAGGGGCAATGGTTCGATCAATTACAAGTAAAGGTACATTAAAGTTTACAATTATTGGTGGGCCAATCGTACCAACTCTTGATAGTGAATATTGTCAAATTAGAACGCGTGAAGGAAAAATATATACAGGTACATTTTTATCTACAAGTCCATCAATTCACGTATTCGAAGATAGTAAAACAAAAAAACGTGACCCAGAAAACATGGAAGTTCGTATTGATGAATGTGTTAAGTCAAAAGAGGATGTATTAAATCTTGGTATTAGCCCAGGAGATTTTATTTTCTTCGACCCGAAAACGACAATTACTGAAAGCGGTTTTATAAAATCAAGATTTATTGATGATAAAGCAAGTGTAGCATGTTTAATTGGTTTACTTGAATTGTTTAAAAGGGAAAAGATTGTCCCTACATATACAACAAAATTATTTATTTCTACGTATGAAGAAGTTGGACATGGCTCTTCGTATATCCCATCTGATATTACTGAATTAATTTCAGTTGATATGGGTTGTATTGGAGATGATTTAAGCTGTACTGAATACGATGTTTCGATTTGTGCAAAAGACTCTGGCGGACCATACGATTACAATATGACGACTGATTTAGTCAATTTAGCAAAAGAAAATGAACTTAGCTATGCAGTAGATATCTATCCAATGTACGGTTCTGATACAGTTGCAGCTTTACGCGGAGGACAAGATATTCGTGGCGCGTTAATTGGACCAGGTGTTCATGCTTCTCATGGTATGGAAAGAACGCATTACAGTGCGATGGAAAATACGATGAAATTATTGTACTTATATTTAACAAAGTAATCATTTAAAAGGGGCTGTCCACGGGACGACCCCTTTTTGATAAAGTATCTCTAGTACGAGGTATTTCAAAAGTTGCATTTTATTTTGTGTTGAAAAAATGGAGCTTAATGATATAAAACTAGCAAATTTTTTTCGAATTTTTATTCTGCATAGCATATATGCTAGTTTTCCATTGGAAAGGATCTACTATTATACAAGTTTTGGGTCGGAATACCCCATCTGGTATGGGTAATTTTTTAATTTAATTGCGATTCTTTGGGATTTAATTGCAGTTTTGCTAAATTTAATTGCGATTCTCAAAATTTAATTGCAGTTTGCATGTAGACTAAAAAA
>NZ_NUQC01000046.1:0-20464 GCF_002585125.1 Bacillus sp. AFS029533
AAACCATCCTTTTATAACGAAAATGTGAAGTTGAAAGTAAAAGGAAAGAAAGTATTGATTGAAAAAGTCGGTTGGGTTGTAGTTTCCGAATGTATACCAGATAAAAAATACTATAATCCTAGAATTAGTAATGATGGTAAATACTGGTATCTTTCTGTAGGGATTGAAGAATCTAAACCAATTGTTGAACTGACAAATGTCTCACTTGGAATTGATGTAGGAATTAAAGAGTTAGCCGTTTGTTCAGATGGCACTAGGAAGAAAAATATTAACAAAACAAGCAATGTGAGAAGGGGAGAGAAACGCATACGTAGGTTGCAACGTCAAATTTCTCGTAAATATGAAATAAACAAGGAGGGAAACCGTTTCGTCAAAACAAGCAACATTATAAAAATCGAAAAAAAAATACAACACCTCTATAGAAGGTTGACGAATATCAGACTAAACCATCTTCATCAATCCACGAGCGAAATCGTGAAAACCAAACCTTATCGCATCGTAATGGAAGCTATAAATATCAAGGGAATGATGAAGAATAAACACCTGTCAAAAGCAATCGCAAAGCAGTGTTTATTTAAATTCAAACGCCAAATTCAGTATAAATGTGAAAAATATGGCATTGAATTTGTAGAAGCTAATCAATGGTACCCATCTTCTAAAACGTGTTCAAGTTGTGGGAATAAGAAAAATGATTTAAATCTATCAGACCGATTATACAAATGTGAATGCGGTCATGAAATCGATCGAGATATAAACGCAGCAATCAACTTGTCACGATATAAATTAGTAAACTGATACCTAGACGTCATTACTAATATGTAGGATTCGTTGTATCCGAATTTACGCCCTTGGAGTGTTAGACCAAACGAAAGTAGCCTAACTAGGCAAAATCGGACACGTAGAAAAGGGAAATAAACGAAATCTATTAAAAATAATGTTTTTTATTGATTTTTATAAGTTTTTGGCAACGGTGTTTAATTGAATAACCGAGCGCATAATTTTGCAATGGATTATGTAAATTCAGAGGAAAAACAAAAGATGCTATATAAACGGACTCTATTGATGGTTAGCATTTCGCAAATTTTTGGTGGAGCAGGATTAGCTGCCGGAGTTACAGTCGGTGCACTATTAGCTCAACAAATGCTTGGAACAGATGCTTTTACTGGTCTGCCAGCATCCCTTTTTACACTAGGCTCAGCAGGAGCGGCATTAATTGTTGGTAGGCTTTCGCAAAGATTTGGTCGACGAATCGGGCTTGCTGCAGGATTTTTTACTGGTGGACTTGGTGCAATCGGTGTAGTAATTGCAGCAATGACAAACAGTATTATCCTTTTATTTGCCTCACTTTTGATATACGGTGCAGGAACAGCAACCAATTTGCAGGCTAGATATGCGGGAACTGATTTAGCAAATAATAAACAACGTGCAAAAGCGATTAGTATTGCAATGGTTTCCACAACATTTGGTGCTGTTGCAGGTCCTAACCTAGTAGGCCCAATGGGGAAATTTGCTGTCTCCATTGGCGTGCCAGCACTTGCAGGTCCATTCATTTTATCTGCAACTGCTTTTATTTTGGCTGGTCTGTTTCTTTTCGTTATGCTTAATCCAGACCCATTAATTATGGCAAAAATGATCGAGTCAAATAAAACAAAACAAGTTAATGTGGAAAATTCATCACCTGTTGAAAGTATTAAAAACAAGAGGGGAATTGCTGTTGGAGCCGCAACTATGGTGCTGACACAAATTGTAATGGTTGCTATTATGACAATGACACCGATCCATATGGAACATCACGGTCATGGACTAAATGAAGTAGGGATTGTGATTGCGTTTCATATTGGCTCGATGTATCTTCCTTCATTGATTACAGGAATTCTTGTTGATAAAGTCGGTCGAACTGCCATGTCGATTGCGTCTGGGGCGACTCTACTCTTAGCAGGATTGACCGCTGCATTAGCACCTAGTGATTCAATGATTCTCCTAGTAGTTGCGCTTTCATTACTAGGATTAGGTTGGAACTTTGGACTAATAAGTGGAACTGCTCAAATTGTTGATTCAACAGATTCATCTACACGTGCCAAAACTCAAGGGACTGTTGATGTATTTATTGCACTAGCAGGAGCATCTGGTGGTGCTTTGTCTGGAATGATTGTAGCTAATTCAAGCTATGCAACATTATCATTAGCTGGAGGAGCTTTGTCTTTAATCCTTATTCCAGTCGTGATTTGGTCACGTGGAGGAAAAAAAGAACGTGAACAAGGGCTTCAAATGTAAAAATCAAATTTAATTTATAATTAAGATGAAATAGGAGCTGATTAATNNATTAATCAGCTCCTATTTCACAATTTGCATGCTTGATAAAAAGTTTAATTAAATTCTTAGTAAAACCGTATATTTAATTGTGCCCGCGAATTGAATTCGTGCTCAATTACAAAGGGGGAAATATGAAAAAATTTTTAGCTTATTTCATACTAATAATGTTATTGATCAGTTTAACCAGCTGTTCTTTAAGCAAAAACACAAGTAAGGATATTTTTCATTATAAAAATTCTTATGTCGGTAATAACAGTGCTGTAGGAAATATTATAAAACAATTACCGAATCATAAAGAATTCACCCAAATGTCACTCCAAACAAAAAAGAAGCCT
Organism: Bacillus sp. AFS029533; assembly: GCF_002585125.1. Lineage (NCBI taxonomy): Bacteria > Bacillati > Bacillota > Bacilli > Caryophanales > Bacillaceae > Bacillus > Bacillus sp. AFS029533. Next base: position 2,649 of record NZ_NUQC01000046.1, read on the forward strand.
TATGGTGTGACGATTGAATATAAGAATTTACCCGCAAATACTAAAAATATAGTAATAAATAATGCAACTTACTTATTTACATTGATCAAAAACGTAGAATGGATTGTTTTTGATTTTGCTGATCAAAAATATACTTTGACAAGACAACAACTTGATCAATGGTATGGAAAAGATTTAGGCTCATATACGAATGAAAAGGAACTAGAGGAACTAGTCCACACTAATTTAAAAGATAAAAGCAAAGTAAATCAGTTTTTTAAGAAATAAGGTCTTTTTTTTAGTCATTATTAAAGGGATTGATAAATTTTAAATAGGTTAATAGATTGAGAAATAGTAGTAAACGGATATAAAGGGGTAAACGAATGTCTATTTTAACAAATGAATCTGAATTTAAGGTTCTAATTGAAAAGGAACTAATTCCGAATGTAAACCTCAAGAGTGAACGTCCAAATAACCCAATTGTCGTTAAGAATATTCCAGAAGGTTGGAAATGCATTGGATCAGGTAATTATGCGGCTGTTTTTATACACCATTCTGAACCAAATGTGGTTGTTAAGGTGTATGGAAAAGATCTAGACGGTTTAGAAAAAGAAGTTCAAGTCTATAAACAATTAGGAGAGCATCCAGCATATTCGAAATTGATCCAATTTGGTGAAAAATACCTAGTATTAAAAAGATTAGAGGGAATTACCCTATACAACGCTCTTGCAAATGGTGATCGAATACCTGAAAGTGTGATTAAAGATGTAAATATTGCGCTTAAGTATGCGATCAGTCGTGGGTTAAATCCATACGATGTTCACGGAAAAAATGTGATGATGAAAGATGGTAGAGGGTACGTTGTAGATATATCTGATTTTTACAAAAAAGGAAAAGATGAAAAGTGGGAAGATCTAGTCAAAGCTTACTATAAACTATATAAAAAAACATTGTATAAAGTACCTATTAAAATCCCGTTGAAATTCTTGGATTTTACTAGACATTCATACAGATTTTACAAAAAATTGAAGAGGAAAATTTAAAATAGATCACGTTGAGATATGTGACGATAAGTGCAATAGGTTTTATAATTAAACATTTTATGTGACTGCAAATGAATTCTAAACAAGAAATAGCGATTGACATTTAAAGAAGACTAGTATTCGGGCTAGTCTTCTTTAGATTGCAGTTATTCATTTAGTATTTATGTTGAGGATAAATTGGCTCTTAGTTTTGTACTCTTTTTTCACTAAGACCTAATTAAAATAGAGTCTGTTTTCATTAAATATCTTTGTGATTTTCATAATTTAACAATTGTTTATGATTATAAAACTTCTCAAAAATGAGTCCCATTAAATAGTAAAATACTAAGCCGAAACATAGATGAATAAGTGTAAATTTAATACCAAATGAAGCAAATTCATAGATAACGACAGGTAGTTTAGCCGTTGTCCAAACTCCTAAAAAGAAAACAACATAGCGAATACTTGCTCCTTTTTTCAATAAAAGTACCGCGATTGGAAAAGCTAGGTATAGAGGACCAGCTGCAATACCTCCTAGTAAAAGAGCAAACAGAACACCGTAAATGCCAGATTTATCTCCCATATATTTAATAAGAGTTTCTTTTTCAACCCATTTATCAAGTAAGCCAACAAAAATTAAAACAGGTGGAAGAAGAAATAACATATTTAATATACTATTTCCAGTTAACTGAAATGCTTTCATTCCAAGTGAGTGGTTTAATAATGTTAGTACGATGAAAGCTATTAATAAAATAAAAAAGAAACGATATTTTTTTAATTGACTCATACCATCACCAACCATATTATATATGCAAATAAAAGAGACATTAAAAGTCCACTTGCATTACGTGCATATGCAAAACTTTTTCCAAATAATTTTTGTTCCATAGGTAAAGTAATAATTCCTACTGACATTAAAGTTGACATTAATACTGCTACTTGTGGGAGTCCAGCACCATTTTGGACTAATGTTTCTCCAAGAGGAAAAACGATAAAGCTTGGAATTAGTCCAACTGAACCAATTAATGTAGATAGTATTATTCCTTTCACTCCAGAGTGTTGGCCAATAATTGATGAAACGAGTGAAGGCGTTAATAAAGATAAGGATAGTCCTACAAAAAACATAATCGTTAAAATTTCAGGGAAAATATTACAAAACATTCTCCATGACTTTAATAGTGCATCTTTTGTTTTCTTTCGATCTTTTATAAAAGAGATACAAGTAAGAATTATAGCTAAACTGTATAGGATCGATGCATTAATCATGATCCTTCTCCTTCCTTCCATTCATTGTATTTGTTTATGAAAAATGTTAAATTTTTAAGCTTTTCTTCGATGTTTATTTGAAATTCTTCTAATTTTTCTTTTCCAACTTCAGTAATTTTGTACATCTTGATCGGTTTATCTTGTTCGGATTTACCTAAATAAGACTCAACAGCACCTTCAGTCTCTAATTGCTTTAGAGTTCGATATAATATAGAACTATCAATTGGATTAATTGGAAGTTCTTCCTCACACTTTTGCAAAAGTTTCCCTCCATAACAATCTCCCTCTGTTAAAAACAATAAAAGAAATGCACCAGTATGTCGGCCCGTATGTTTCATAAATATAAACCTCCTAAATTTGTGTATTTCCAAAGATTAATTTCATACTGTTAATAACAATATACTGTTAATTACAGTAATATGTTACTAACAGTAAATATACTCTGTTAATTTATTTCAACATTTTAAAAAATTTCTCTTTCTAAGGAGAGATTGGATGATTAGGTTTATACAAGAGCATTTCTTTAGTTGAGAAATGCTTTTTTATCATTTAAAGAATGTAAGGATATTTTTATAACAATAATAATATAATAAAAAACAACAATAATTTATTGTAAAACGATAAATTATATGGTAAATTCAAAATGAAAATAATTTAGTGAGGTGCATTTATGAAACGAGGGTCAACTCTCTTTTTAAAAATAGTAGTGATTCTTATTGGTCTCCCAGTTCTTGCATTGTGTATATTTGTGGTTCCGAAGATTGCGGAATTTGCTGCTGAACTGTATCCGAATATTGCTTTAATGAAAATTTTTATTTTTATAGATCTATATGCTGCAGCGGTTCCTTTCTATTTTGCGCTTTATCAAGCTTTTAAACTTTTAAGCTACATTGATAAAAACAAAGCTTTCTCGGAATTATCGGTTAACGCTTTAAAGAAAATAAAGTTTAGTGCAATCGCAATCAGTGTTTTGTATGTACTAGGGTTGCCACTTTTTTATTTAATCGCTGATATGGATGACGCTCCAGGAATAATCGTTATTGGCATGGTCTTGATTTTTGCTTCATTGGTAATTGGAGTCTTTGCAGCCGTTCTCGAAAGGCTTTTGAAAGAAGCGATTGATATAAAATCAGAAAATGATTTAACAGTCTGAGGTGAGAACATGGCAATTATTATTAATATTGACGTGATGTTAGCAAAAAGGAAAATGAGTGTAACCGAGCTTTCGGAAAGGGTTGGGATTACGATGGCGAATCTTTCTATTTTGAAAAACGGTAAGGCAAAAGCGATACGTTTTGCAACTTTAGAAGCGATTTGTAATGCCTTAGACTGTCAACCTGGAGATATTTTAGAGTACCAAAATGATGAAGACAACAAATAGATCGTTAAGATTGATATAAATTATGAAGGAGAGCTAATTGTGAATTTAATACTTCAAAAGGATGAGTCATATTTTATAAGAGCGTTCAAACAACTTGTTCGATTTGGTTGGGAGCAGGCTTTATCATGTATTTTTCCTGTTGTGATTTTTGCCTCTTTAGCTTTTACTAAAATTGTGCCACTTCCATTTCTTCCAAGATATGATTGGTTACTATTGATCTGTATTTTGATGCAGTGGTTAATGGTGCGTACTAGGCTAGAAACATTGGATGAATTAAAGGTCATCACACTTTTTCACCTAATTGGACTTGCGCTTGAACTTTTTAAGGTACATATGGGCTCTTGGGCATATCCTGGAGAAGGATACTCAAAACTATTTGGAGTGCCACTATATAGTGGTTTCATGTACGCAAGTGTTGCCAGTTATTTATGTCAAGCGTGGAGAAGGCTGAATGTTGAACTAATTAATTGGCCACCATTTTTGATAGTTGCTTCACTTGCAGCGTCAATTTATTTGAATTTCTTTACTCACCATTTTTGGATAGACGTTCGTTGGTGGTTATCAGGGCTTGTAATAATTGTTTTTTGGAAATCTTGGGTCACTTATGAAGTTAATGGGACCAGGTACCGTATGCCAATCGCACTTTCTTTCGTACTAATCGGATTTTTTATATGGATAGCCGAAAATATTGCAACGTTTTTTGGTGCTTGGCAATATCCTAATCAGTCGGTTGCATGGAGTTTAGTTCATCTAGGTAAAGTAAGTTCATGGCTATTATTAGTTATTGTAAGCTTTCTGATCGTAGCTACCTTAAAGCGAGTTAAAGGAAATAATTCAATTAAAAGGAAAGACACTAAAAAAAGTAAAAATATGTAGAAGTTTATATGTTTGAAATCAAAAAAATAACCTGTATCAAAGATTAACTAGTAATCAGATACAGGTTTATTAATAATTTGTATCGTTAGTATATTTTAATAAGATGCCTAAACCTAATATACTGCCTACTTACCGATAAGATTCATAAACCCTTTGTATATTAGGAAAAGGGAGAAAATTAAAATAGCTAAAATACCAATTAAATCTGTTAATGGCTCTACACTTGATAAGAATGTGCCTGCTAAAGGCATTTTGATTAAAGCAAAACCAGCAATAATACTAGCTAACATTAAAAAAATTCTTTCCATTCATTCATCCCTCCATTCAATATATTTTATGTGCAAGTAGAATGTAAGTGCTTTCAAAAACGAGCTTTTATAAAAAATGTGCGTTTGTCACGGTAAAGTTGAGATCGTTTTCATATAAATACACTAAAAGTAAACTTAGAGGAGAGTGGGGTTTAGAATACTATTTAATAGATTAAATAGTATTCTAGTTCTTTTTACATCGATGTATAGTCGACACTATTTCTTTCCTATCATTTAACTACTTTTTAATATAAACGCCGTTTCACTTATTATTCTCTTTCATCTATTAATAGAGATTAATCATAATAGGAGTGAAGAATAATTGAGTTCAAAGCATAAACATGATGTATCTTTTCAAACGTGGAATCTTTATTTAGGAGCGGATCTCACGCCGTTAATAGGAACAACACTGGCACAAATTCCCCAGCGCGTAACAGAAGTATTTCAGCAATTTCTAGCAACTGACATAACTACTCGCGTAAAGGCAATTGCTAAAGGAATCGCAAAAGAAAAACCTGATTTTATAGGTTTACAAGAGGCTGAATTATTACAGCTAATTATCCCTACATTTGGGATTGTTACTTTCGATTTTATTGAATTATTAATAGGAGAATTAGAAAAACTTGGATTGAAATACAAAATTGGAGCTAAGAACGATAATCTATCGGTAGGCCTACCTGATCTTAATGGAAATTTAGTTCAATATTTAGATAGGGATGCCATATTGATTCGGAAAGATTCTGAATGGAAAATACTAAGTAAACAGGAAGCAAACTTTCAAACAAATTTAACTTTACCCGTAGGAGGACAAGCTATAACAGTGCTTCGCGGATGGTCCTCCTTAGAAGTAAGAAAAGGGGGGAAAGTTTTCAAATTAATTAATACACATTTGGAACCAAATGACGAAGCTGTTCGTAATGCTCAAGCAACCGAAATCCTTCTAGGGCCTGCAAATACACAGTTACCAGTTATTATTTCTGGAGATATGAATGCTGTTCCTAATAGCACGACATACAATCTATTTGTTAATGCGGGCTTAAATGATTTATGGAATTTCGTTGGAATAGGACTAGGATTTACTGGACATCAAGCACCAAACCTATTAAATTCAGTGTCTTTGTTGAACGAAAGAGTAGATTATATCTATTATAAAAATGGCTGGAATCCACTATCGGCTCATCTAATTGGAAACTCACAGAGTGACAGAACAAAAACTGGTCTTTGGCCATCGGATCATGCAGGGTTATTTTCAAGATTAAGTTTGAAATACAATCATGATGATCATTAGTTAACTACTGAATAAATAAGAAATGACCGCAATTTTACACAAGGCGGTCATTTCTATTCAACCTTATTAATTCTATGAAGGGCATTTCATTATTGAAATTGAATACTATGTAAAATAAACAATTTTTAAGGAGGTTTTAATGAAAAGAGTTAGTCTGTTCAAGCTAACGTTTATCATATTGCCTTTACTACTTGTTGCTTGTCGTTTCACATCTTCAGAAAGCCAATCAATTATAGATTGGGTAGACTTTGTTCGATGGAATGGTGTTGAGTACAATGGCATCCAATCAGGAATTTTAGCTAATGAAAAATTTATTGATGAAAAAATAGGGGAAGTAAAATTCAGGGTAGCAGATCATGTCACAAATTCTAATTATAAAATTAAAGATGGAGATGCAGCATTCCACGAAAAAGGAACGGACATTTATTCAATCAAGGGTAATCCTGAATTAATTGCCTTAAAGGATAAAACTGCCATAAATGGATATAGAATTTATTATGCAAAAGGAACAACTGATTATAAGTGGTATTTTAAAGATGTACCAATCGAAAAAGTAGATCTGATTGAAATCTACCAATCTTATTCACCTAGCGCGAAAAAGATATCTGAGATAAAAGACAAAGGAAAAATAGTTAACTTCCTGGATATTTTAAAGAATAGTAAGGAAGATTCAAATTTTCAACCAAACAATGATCATACAGATTCTACTCACTATGAAATTGTATTATATACAGATGAACCAATCGCTTATAAGTATACGATTGAATTTGACGGTGCTAATTACTACTGGTACCCGTGGGATACTTCGATTTTATCAAATGAGATTGGAAAATTTATACCAAAGTAATGTTTTAACTACATATACACCTATATTTAAATACAAAAATTGACTCGCTAATTATATTTTTAGCGAGTTTTTGCTTTACATAATAATTCCACTACATAGGACAAAATTCAAATCCATTATGTGCAATCCCATCAAAATCTAGTCTTCGAAAAACACTAGTAAAATATGTGAAATTATAGATGAAACTAGCACATTTTTTATATTAAACTACTTTCAAAGATGGTAAAATATGGTTATAACATATTGGGAAGCTGATCTTTTTTACGGAGGGGCAATATTTGAGAAAGCCAAATATATTTTTGATAAGCGTAGCCATCCTAGCTTTATGCTTAGGTGGATTTTATTTTGAAAAAATGAAGAATACCAAAGCAAGGAATGAAATATGCATTGGTTATAACTACACAAAGTTCGGGAAAAATGTAATCAAATTTAATCCAGTTAAAGTAGAAAAACAAGTAAAATTAAATAAATTAGAAGAGATCTATTTATTTAGTAAAAAAATTGAAAAACCAATTGTTGATTTAGCTACATATGATGTTCAGTTATCATTCAGAAGTCCAATAGATGAAACTGTTGAATATAGTTCATTACTTTGGTTCACAAAGAATGGTGCCATCATAAAAATTAATGGATTTAATGGATTTCGGAGTGTTGGTATTGAGAATGCCAAATCAATAAAAAATATAATAAACTATATAGAGTTGTAATAATTAAATAATGTTTTAGTAAATGAGTTGTCATGGCAACTTATTTTTTTTTGCTGTTATAAGAAAGAATTGATTGGATATTTAGTAGTTTAAGAAATGATATAATATGATAGTAGTTCAAATAGCAAAATGAATAATTAAACTTTAAGTTGGTGATTGAATGTTTCGTTTCTTTAAATTTAAAAAGAAGGTAAGCTTCAGTGAACAATTATGTGAATTGCAAAAGATTGGTATACAATTAAATCCAATTATAAATGAAGAATTAATTCTTGCTGAGTATAGTGAAGAAGAATTTGAAAGAGAACCTTACCTATTACTACTTATTGCATTAGGAAGTGAATTGGAGCTAAACGAAAATTACTGTTCAAATGAAATATGGTATTTGGATACGGAATGTATTGAGGACACAGGAGATTATGTTCGCATTGCAGAAAGAATTAGAGACTTATCTAAAAATTACTTAGATTTTAAAAATATTAAAGATAATGTAGATATTGAAAATCAAGAGGCATCAATTTCGTTTACTTTAGATGAAAAAGATTATTGTTGGAAGTTAGAAGTAAATGATGACTGGATCGATGAGCAAATTATTGTTCAGTTTAATGATTTATTAGAAATAAAAAATACGGATAAGAGGGTTTATATTCTAGATTTAGGAGGACAAGATTGTTTAGTTGGTATTTATTCTAAGGAACAAGTAAAAAAGTTAAATAACTTACTTAAAGGATCTAAATTTGTATCTTTATAAAAGGACAAAATCTTAATATTTAACAGTTAACTTTATTTTGTAAAATGTGATATATCTATTTGTACTAATTTATTATTGCTTAATAAAAACTTTGGATAAAAGGAAATAAAGAAGTGGGAATGTGAAGATAGGAAGTGTAAAACGGTGGAATTGGAAACGGTTATGCAGGAGCTAGAAGCACTAGGTAAGGAACGGACAAAAAAGACATACATAAGTAACGGGGCACATGAGCCACTATTTGGAGTGGCAACAGGGGCAATGAAGCCGATTGCTAAGAAAATTAAAATGGATCAGCAATTAGCCAATCAATTATATGCAACAGGTAATTACGATGCCATGTATTTTGCGGGGATAATTGCAGAGCCTTTGAAAATGACTGAAGAAGACTTTGAAAGTTGGATTGATGGAGCTTATTTCTATATGCTTTCAGACTATGTAGTTGCAGTTACTTTAGCTGAAGCCGATATTGCGCAAGAGGTAGCCGATAAATGGATTGCAAGCGGAGATGAACTTAAAATGTCAGCTGGTTGGAGCTGTTACTGTTGGCTATTAGGGAATCGCTCGGATACTGAATTTGACGCACTCAAGATTTCTAATCTGCTTGACCAGGTGAAAGATACAATACATGAATCTCCAGAACGAACAAAATCTGCGATGAATAATTTTGTTTATACAGTAGCAATTTCATATGTACCTCAACATGAAAAAGCAGTTGAAACTGCAAAAGCAATTGGACCAGTCGAAATGAAAAAGGAAAAGAAAAAAAGCACCATTTTACTTTGCTCTGAAAAAATTCAAAAGGATTTAGATAAAGGTTTATTAGGATTTAAGCGTAAGCACGTAAGATGTTAAAGATTTTTATTAAACGCATTAAAGCAGAGCGATCCCTCTTTTTAAAATTGTAAAACCTTATATAAAAAAAAGCCTAACTTTTACTTTAAATAAAAAAGTTAGGCTTTTTTATTTTTTATGTTGGTTTCAGCTGTAATCGTAAAAATAAAAGCGTTGCTAAACTTTATTTAAAAAGGAGCGCTGATTAAATAAGCGCTAAATTTATGCATTTTGTTTACTGAGATTTCGCTGAGCTGCCATATAGCTCCCAATTATATTTTGATAACCTGGGAGATTACTAGCAAGCAAATTGCCAAAGCCTTCGACATCGTTACGCCAATCGCGTTGTAATTCGCAAGCTACGCTAAACCAGTTCAATAGTTGCACACCACTATGGGCCATACGCGTATTAGCGGCATCTGCAACTTGTTTACTAAAAGTTCCTGAAGCATCAGTAACAGCAAATACTTCATACCCGGCATTTATAGCGGAAAGTGCAGGGAAAGCAACACAAACGTCCGTAACTACGCCTGCGATAATCAGTTGTTTTTTTCCGGTTTCTTCGATTGCTTTTACAAAATCATCATTATCCCATGCGTTAATTTGTCCAGGACGAGCTATTTTTGGCGCGTTAGGAAAAAGATCAACTAATTCTTGCATAAGTGGTCCATTAGGTCCATTTTCAAAGCTTGTTGTTAAAATAACTGGTAAATCAAAAAACTTAGCAGTATGAGCAAGAGCTAAAACATTGTTCTTGAATTCATCAACACCATAATCACGCACTAGGCCAGCCATCAGACCAGTTTGATGATCCACTAAAAGAACAACAGCTTCATCTTTGTTAATACGAGAATAGAGATCAGACATTATGTATTCCTCCTAAAAATTAAGTAATTGAATTAATTTCTTCGTTTATAACAATCAGAAAAGGTAGACTGAGTTTTTTAAAATACCTAGTTTCCTTCTATTAATCTAAAACAGGAGTTTTATCTATCCAATTTATGAATTGGTGTAAATAACGCTGAAGATAACGTTTTGTTTGTTCGTCAGTAAGCACTTTCTGATCGGAATCAATTTTTTCATGAACTTGGGAAATCAGCATTTTTTGAAATGGTAGAACATGGGCTTGCATAGCTTCTAGTATTTCTCTGATTTGGATTTGAGCATAAACAGTACCTAATCCCCCTGGAGTTGCACCAATTAAACCAACCGGTTTTCTACTAAGAACAGCGGATTCGCGAGGTCTTGATGCCCAGTCTAATGCATTCTTTAATACGCCTGGAATTCCAGAATTGTACTCTGGACTTACAATAATGATACCGTCAACATCCTGGATAGCAGATTTAAATGATGTCACTGCTTCTGGAACACTTGTTTCTAGGTCTTCATTGAATAAAGGTAGTTCATTAAGTTCAATCCAACGAAATTGATGGGAATCAACCATCTCTGTTAACGATTGAGCAATGATTCGATTATAAGAGTTTTTTCGTAAACTACCACAAATAAGACCGATTGTATTAGACATATATTCCCTCCTTTGTTAAAATCAACTAAATATTACCATAATATTCCAAAATCTTAAAAGTGGCTTTATACCTTTTTATCTTTTTTATTTAATTAGTTATTTTGGCTTAAGGGGGTGACAACGATCCAATTTCTTATTGTCCGGAGGTTAGAAACAGGGATTCGGATGCGAGCAGCTATTTTTTATAGACAATAAATAACTTCGGACAAAGGAAAAAACTCCCATTAAGTCGTATATACAATAATTGACAAAATGGCGATGCTATTTTAAGCCATACATTTTAGGAAGGGCTGTGATACCAAACGCCAATTTGAGTTGCATAGAAATCTAGAATTCTCTAATTTGATTTTGCCATTTAAGTTCTTCAATATTTTCAATAATTTCACACCTTGGCTTAAACAAATAAATTGTAATCAAATATATTAATTGATTAATATTTTTAATTTGCAATTTTAATAGTAGGGAAGATAGAATGTTTTGCAGTAGAGAGTTATTGTGAAGAGAAGGAAGAATATCGGTTTAATAAAGAAAATTCATGGGAGGAAATTTAAATGACAAAATTAACTGTAGGTAATGAAAATCATGCCCCAATTGAACTTTATTATGAGGACCATGGGTCAGGAAAACCCGTCGTATTAATTCATGGTTGGCCTTTAAGTGGACGCTCTTGGGAATACCAGGTACCAGCTCTTATTGAAGCAGGTTACAGAGTCATAACATATGACCGTCGAGGCTTTGGAAAATCATCTCAGCCGTGGAATGGATATGAATATGATACTTTTGCTTCTGATTTACATAAACTGTTAAAACATTTAGATCTTAAGAATGCCACACTTGTTGGTTTTTCTATGGGTGGAGGAGAGGTAGCTCGATATATTAGCAGCTATGGAACAGATCGTATTGAAAAGGCTGTTTTTGCTGGAGCAGTTCCTCCTTATTTATACAAATCAGATGATCATCCCGAAGGAGCATTAGATGATGCGACAATTGAAGAATTCAAAAGAGGCGTGATAAATGATCGCATTGCATTTCTTGACAAATTTATGAAGGGATTTTTCTCGGCTGGTAATCAAACGGATTTAGTTAGTGAACCATTCCGTTTATATAATCGGGATATCGCAGCTAGCGCATCACCTAAGGGAACGCTCGATTGTATAACGGCCTTTAGTAAAACAGATTTTAGAAAGGACTTGGAAAAGTTCGATATACCTACTCTTATTATTCACGGTGACTCTGATGCAACTGTACCTTTTGAGTTAAGTGGTAAACGTACATATGAGTCCATTCCTGGTAGTAAGCTCGCTCTAATAAAGGGTGGTCCGCATGGATTAAACGCGACTCATCCAAAAGAATTTAATGAAGCGTTACTAACATTTTTAAAAGAGTAATTAATATAGTTTTTATATAAGGAAGACAAGTAGTTCCTCAAAAATAATAGCTTAACTTTACTCTTTCGTGACGACAAATATAAATAAATTTGAGAGCCGAACATCGGCTCTCATTTTAGTTTTAGAAGTCTAATGAAACTCTTCATTTATTAATAAACTGGAAAATCTCTTTAACAGCTTGGTGATACCCTCCGGCTTCTCGAAAAGATTTCTTTATGCTGTCGATTGCTTTATTGTAGGACGAGTTATTTTTTAACACTTTTTCTGCGGCTTCACGTAGTTGAATTTGTGTTAAATTTTGTGATTGTAATTGCAAACCTGCACCAATCTTGGCTACTTGCTCTGCAATGATTGGCTGATCAGCGTTTTGTGGGATTACGATTAATGGAACTCCAAAATAGAGACCCTCACTTGTGCTATTCATTCCACCATGAGTAATAAATAATTTAGTATATTTTAGTACTTCGGTCTGTGGAACAAATTGTTTTACAATAAAGTTTGAAGGAATAATTCCTAAATCACCTAGATTGGTATGTTTACCAATCGACATTATGACTGCGTGTTCACTATTTCCAAATGCTTCAAAACATAACTTATAAAAATCAATTGAGCGGTTAAAAACAGTTCCCAGAGAAATATAGATTGGACTTTTACGTTTAAAGGTAGAAAGGTCAAAGGGATCTTGTTGTATTCGAGAACCGATAGATGGACCGACAAATTTATATGTATGATTAAAGACATCCCCATCAGGTTGAAACTCTTTAGTTGTATATACGATTGTTAATGGTGCGGGATTACAAAATACTTCATAATATGAATTGATCTCTACACCATATTTATTCTTAATATTTAATGACAGTTTCTTAAATTCAAGATTAATCGGTACAAGTATCTCTTTGGGGATATTTTTTGATTGCTTTTCCAACATTTTATCGAATGTTTCTTTAGTCTCTGCAAAAGAAGTACAGGAACTGATAGCGGGAAGATTAAGAATTTGAGCAATTAAACGTCCACAACCAAACATTGAATCGTGTATGATGTAATCGAAATGCTCCCCTTTAATCTGTTCAAGAATACTAGGTATTACGATATCTGCTGTATGTAATAGACCATTGATTCGTTCAAGTAAATGAGTTCGACCACCTGAGAGAAAGGCTTTAATAAATTTTTGTTCATCAATTGTCCGCATTGTAGCTCCAGTCTTTTCAATTCGATCTCGAAAAGACTCTATCGAAAAGTAGACAACCTCTTCACCTCGTGAAATAAGCTCTTCTACAACTGCAATAGTAGGATTAATATGCCCCTCTGAGCCCCCATTAATAAATAAAACTCGAGCCATTCCAAACACTCCTTGGTTCAATTTATACCTATATAAAAGTAATTTGATTAAACTTAATTAAATAACATTGTATAATGTTAAAGTAAAAAATAAAAATAATAGAGGTGATGATGCTTGAAGGAACAATTAATTAATTTAACAAATACAGAAGACTTCGCTGAAATTTATAATGATTTAGGGGATGTTGATGTATGTGCTGTTGCGAAGGTTCTTTATGTATCAGATGACTATGTAATTTTAGCTAATATTACCCCTAATGGAATGTACGATGGCTTTTCATTAATGAAAACAGAAACTATTTTTCAAATTAATTTAGATTCTCGCTATCTACGAAAAATAAAAAAACTGTATATAACTAAGAAACAAACCCATATGAAGCTTGAATTGGAAAATAAAAATTTAATGGAGGGTATTCTTGATTTTGCTTATCAAAATAAATTTTTAATTTTGGTAGAATTATTGGGAAATGCCAACCTACAAGGTATCATTAAGCGCAAAGAAGACCATATCCTCGTTTTATCAATCATAAACCAATATGGTGAATACGATGGAGAATCAATATTCAAGATAGAAGATATCACCTCAATGCATATTGATGATGAAGAAAGAAATTGTTTAAGATTACTAGATTTTGAGAATCGAGAATAATTCTAGAATATCGATTAATTTTTAATCAGGTTGGAATAGATGAAAAAAAATTGCCTACATAATAGAAAGTTTGTAGTTTTATAATTATAGGAAGTGAAAAAATGTTAACATATTATTCTATGCTCATAGCAGGATTGATTTTGATACTAAGTGCAGGATTTATATTTATGCCAATGTTTATTGATCGTGTATACTCATTGGTAAATATCAGTAAAAGCATTGGATGTTTATTACTTGGTGTATTACTTTTAACGTTTACTCTTCCAAGTCTTAAAAATGTTTTATTTAAACAATATGATGTAGTAAGCGGAAGATGTGTTATAGAAATTGATAGTTCAAGCCGGACCTCTGAAGCAGATTTTTATATGCAAGATACAGATGAAATATTTACTTATAGAGATATTCCTAAACTGGACGCTTATGGGAAATCCGTACCATATTATTGTAAGGTGACAGTTACAAAGGATCATAATTTTGAAGTAAGTTACAAAATATATAATAGCAAAACAAGAAAATTAATTTTGGCAAGTGAGTAGTTTATTAAAAAACTACTAATTTAGTAAAAAACACTATGGAAATTTTACATTCGAATAATCGTTAATAAATTTTTACATAAAGAGAATTAATATGATAGAGGGTTTTTAATATTAAAGAGAGTAGAGCAATTATCGAAAAGTTTAGTTTCTTATACATCAAAGATGAACCAACGAAATTAATTGGAGCTAATGGATCTAATTGTAAATTGGTTAAAAATAATAAAGCTTAGGTTGTAGAACAAAAAGATTACTAGAAATAAAAAAATAGAGGAAGATCCTCTATTAATAGTTGAACTTATAAACCGCCAAGTGCTTTAATCGTAGCAGGTCCTACAATTCCATCTACTTTTAAATGCCGGTCTTTTTGAAATTTGCGCACGGCTTGGTCTGTATTGTTTCCAAATATACCATCGATACCTTTAGTACTATAGCCGAGAACTGTAAGCTTTTGTTGAAGCTTTTTAACTATAGCTCCACGATTTCCCTTTTTTAATACAGTTCCAGTTGGGATAACAGCATTTGAACCACCACTACTACTTGTTACTTTATATCCATTTGCATTTGCTATTGAGTCAAATGATTTACTTGAAGTTGTAATGACTACAGGTGTGCTCAATTTTACTCTATCAAAGAGCCATTCTACTTCATTATCATACATTCTCACACAGCCATGACTGACGTATTTGCCAATCGAACTTGGGTTATTGTTACCGTGGATGGCATATGTAGTTCCCCATGTACCACGTGCATTTAATCCAAGCCAACGGTTTCCGAGTGGATTCCGTGGATCACCGCCAGGAATATGACCCGTATAGTAAGGTCTATTCACAATCTTATTTACGACTTTAAACTTACCTTCTGGCGTTAGAGATGGACTTTTACCAGTGGCTACTTTAAAAACTTTGTAGAGTTTACCATTTTCATAATAAGCTAGTTGATTTGTTGATTTATTAATTATAATGAACTGAGATGTAGCAGCCTGACTAGGTTTAATACCAATACCTACAAACATAAGACAGGTTAAAATTAAAACAGCAAGCCATTTTTTTATCAATACCGTCCCTCCCAAATTAAATTTTCAAAATCTTAATCAATTAATCCTATGACGGTAGGAGTTGTCCATGTGTCATATTTTTCAAATTTGCTCATAATTGCTGGAAAACATGACGATTGTAACGGTATTGAATAGTGCTTTTTACTTATATAGCTGTATTATTAAATTAGTAAGACAATAGTATATTTCAATAGTGGAGGTGAAATGATGAAAATTAATAATTATATGCTCCAACTATCATTCCTAATCATCATTATTTTTGGTGGGACTTTTGTCATTCATTTAATTAAAACGGGTGAATTTTTATTAGATCAAATTATTGGATTTTCAGTAGGGATCTTAATCCTATTCTTTACTTTAATTTGGAGGAAATCTAGCAAACTTTCATAAGTCGTAAAATTTGAGAAATCTAATACAACAATTTTCGAGTTATATAGTAGAATGAAAGAATATAAGTTTAAGAAATTTAATATGTTCTTTAATTGTATAAGAAACTAGACTATATATTTAAGAATAAGAGTTAAATATTATAGTCTTTCAAGTCATTAGCTAGGGAGGAACGATTTTGTTTAAACGTATTTCTTTCTTTATTTTTGTTAATATTTTAGTGTTAATTACAATAACAACGATTACAACATTATTAGGTGTACCGCGTTATATTGGCGATGGGGGATACTGGGCACTGCTTGCATTTAGTGTAATTGCAGGATTTAGTGGAGCGATTATTTCATTGTTATTTTCTCGTATAATGGCCAAATGGGTTATGGGTATAAAATTAATTGATCCTCGTTCTCCACAAACTGATCGTTTAAATTTTGTACTAGAAGAGACTTATCGGCTAGCAAAACTTGCTGGTTTAAAGAAGATGCCACAGGTGGGCGTATATGATTCAGTTGAAGTTAATGCTTTTGCTACAGGGCCTAGTAAAAGACGATCTTTAGTAGCTGTTTCTAGTGGTATGATCGAGACAATGGATCGTCCAGCGATTAGTGGTGTTTTAGCACACGAAATTGCCCATATAAAAAATGGGGATATGGTTACAACAACATTATTACAAGGTATTATTAACACTTTTGTCATTTTCTTCTCCCGTTTAGTTGCAAAAATAGTTTCTAATTTTGTAAGAGAAGAGTTATCTTATGTAGTTTATTTTCTTTGTTCAGTAGTATTTGAGATCGTATTTAGTATTTTAAGTAGTCCAATTATTTTCTGGCATTCAAGAAAACGGGAGTTTAAGGCGGACAGGTATGCGGCAGAACTTGGTGGGAAAGATAACATGATTCATGCATTAGAATCATTAAGTCGAAATATTAAATTAGTTGATGATCGTCAAAAATCAATTGCAGCTTTTAAAATTAGCGGTAAAGAGAAATTTGCAAGATTATTCTCAACGCATCCACCATTAGAAAAACGAATCGAACGTTTAAAATCATTATAAAAGTTAAAAGGCTTTTTACATTTAACGGTGTAAAAAGCCTTTTTTTGCATGAAATTGAAAGAAGGAATTCATTTAGTTTTAGGGAATATAGATACTAAAAAGATGAGGTGTACTTTAATTTGGAGAGAGATAAAATTGAAAAATTGAAGACAGTAGGAATAATTTTAGGTACCTTTGTTATAACCCTCGGAATTATCATATCTATTGCTATTATTAATTTTAATCATGCTAAAGCACATCCCATTATTACCCAAATTCCTAAATCAAAAAGAATAATTACTCTGGTTAATAAAGAAGAATTAATAAACGTAGATTCAAATCTAAAAACTAGTGTTTGTGAAGTGATCGAACTTCCAAAACCAGATAATAAAAATCAGTATCAAATTGTTTGTGATGATTCTGAGAAATATGGATTTACTGACAAAGAAATAATAGATAAAAATTCTCACTCTGCCTTGAAAGTTGGTGATACTGTTTACTTAACAATTTATAAAGATGGTAAATTAATGGTGAAAATAGAAAATAAATAAAGGTTAGAAGTCCAAAAAATGTTTGAAAGTTAAATATACAACTATGAATAAAGGAACTTCTAATTAAAAGAAGTTCCTTTTCAACCTTTTGAAAAACAACCTTGT
>NZ_NUQC01000047.1:0-3911 GCF_002585125.1 Bacillus sp. AFS029533
TAGTTTTCAAAGTTCACTTCGCCGCTTCATCTCTTAGCGACTTATATAATAATAACATATTAAAGTTTGTTTAGTCAACAACTTTTTTATATTATTTTCTTGCCTCATTTATTGGTTCAATGTGACAACGTTTAATAATATACCACGATTCTTTTATGATTGCAATAACTTTATAATAAAAAAGATAATGTTTCTCATTATAGCAAAAAATCTAGTTAACTTTACTAAACGCTACTTACTATAATGAAAAACAATTACCCCGCTGTTACAGGTAACTCTACTACAAAAAGTGACCCTTTACCGATCTCACTTTTTACATATACTATTCCGTTATGCATATCAACAATTTTCTTTACAATTGATAAACCCAATCCATTTCCGCCGGTTGTTCTATCTCTTGATTTATCTGCTTTATAAAACCTTTCAAATACATGCACTTGATCTTCTTCCGAAATACCAATTCCAGTATCTTGAATTTGTATAACTACCTTGTCATTATCTTGTATAGCAGATATAAATATATCACCATTGTTAGAAGTAAACTTTATACTGTTTGTTATTAAATTCATCCAAACCTGATTCAAGAGAGCCTCGTCTCCAATAAAGTCAATTTTACCAAGGTCAACATGCATATTAATATTTTTTTCTACTATTTGAGGTTCGCAGCTTAACAATGAGTACATAAGTTGGCTATTTAATGAGAAACTGTTCTTTTCTATTGGCTGGTTTTGTGATTCAAGTGAAGTTAGCTTTAGTAGGTTATCGCTAAGCTTGGATAATCTTGTACTTTCATACTCGATTATATTTAAATATTGCTTTCGCTCTTCTAATGGTAAACTTTCATTTTGTAATACTTTAGCAAAACCTTTAATCGATGTTAATGGCGATTGAATTTCATGTGAGACGTTTGAAATAAATTCTTGTCGCATGTTTTCCATTTGATCTAAATTTTTTGCCATATGGTTAAAGCTATCTATTATCTGTCCTATTTCACCACCAAATGCATTCCTGAATTTTTCAAGATCCACTGATACGTTAAACTCTCCTCTTGAAATACTTCTAATTGCCTGCATTATTTCTTTTACCATTTTCATTTGCTTTGGATGATGAAACATTCTACCAAATATAGCTCCTCCGAGCATTAGTAATAGAAAAGTTAAAAAAGTATTTATGATTTGTATCGTTAAGTCTGATAGACTAGTGAAATGATTTTCATAAAAGTAAATAGTAGAATAGTGAACAATTAGGCTTCCAATCATTATTGCAGTCGTTAATAATAATATAGCTCCTATAACATCTCTAATTTTTTTTAATACTTTCATTTCAATAACTCCATTCGATACCCTAATCCCCACACAGTAGAAATTTTAAAACCAAATTCTTTCTCGGGAAATCTTTCCCTCAATCGCTTTATATGAACATCCACAGTTCTTTCATCCCCTGCATAATCGAATCCCCAAATGTTTTCAATTAATTGTTCCCTGGAATATGTTCTACCTAAAGAGCTTGCTAAAGTAAATAAAAGCTCTAATTCTTTCAATGGCATATTGATTACCTCATTGTCATTTAGAACTTTGTAATTTCTGTGGTCTATTATTAACCTTCCTATTTGAACAATTTTAGACGAAGATATTTTTGATCTTCTTAACAAAGCTTTTACTCGAACAACTAATTCGACTGGTTCGAACGGTTTTACGATATAGTCGTCGGTCCCTAATTTAAACCCCCTAACCTTCTGTTCAGTTTCACCTTTTGCAGTTAACATAATTATAGGAAGATCATAATTGTTGCGTATTTCTCTACAAAGCTCAAATCCATCCATTTTAGGCATCATTAAGTCTATAATTAACATATCTATTCTGTTATCATCAATAACACTAATTGCTTCAATACCATTTGTAGCCTCAAAAACAGTAAAGCCCTCATCCCGAAGTAAAACATTTAATAGTTTCCGAATATGTGGATCATCGTCTACGATTAAAATACTAGCCATAAAAACACCTTCCCTAAAGTTTAATTACACTGCACTATTTACTCTCAATTGTTGATCTGCAAATTCTCTATACATCAAATGGTTACTATATAATTCATCATGTGTCCCTATACCAGTTATTTTCCCTTTATCTAAAAATACAATTTGCTCCGCATCTATAACTGTGGAAAGACGATGGGCAATAATTAAAGTAGTTCTCCCTTTCATTAAATTAGAAAGTGCATTTTGTACAACTAATTCAGACCTACTATCAAGGTTTGAAGTTGCCTCATCCAACATTAATAATTTAGGGTTTCTTAGTAAAGCTCTCGCAATACCTATTCGTTGTCTTTGTCCACCAGATAGTTTTATACCTCTTTCTCCAACCTCTGTATTAAAACCTTCAGGTAAGTCATTAACAAATTGATCTACATATGCCATACCCGATACATAAGCCAATTCTTTATCAGATATCTCTCTTTTAATTCCATAGCAAATATTATCTCTAATTGTACCGGCAATTAGCGGACTTTCTTGTGCAACATAACCTATTTGTTTTCTCCAACTCTCTAAATTAAAACTATTTATTGGATTATCTCCAATTTTTATTTCCCCATTATTTGGAGGATAGAAACGTTCAATGAGTGAAAATAAAGTTGTCTTTCCGCTTCCACTTGGTCCTACAATAGCTGTTACCTTACCAGGAGGGATCACAAAATTAAGATTTGTTAACATCTCTTCTTCCTTATATGCAAAATGCAACTTATTAATCTTAATCGGTAAATTCATATCAACTTCATCTTTTCCAGTTTGATAATCTTCTTCTTCTAGTTCTAATATACTGATCATTCTTTCAGTAGCACCTTTTGTTTTTTGAAGTTCAGTAAAGAAATGTGTAATTTGGGTTATTGGGAAGATAATTTGGAATAAATAAAGGATATAAGCTACTAACGCCCCTGCAGTTATTGCACCCGATGAGACCCTGACCCCGCCATATCCAATAATGACTACTAAAATAAGCATTAATACAAAGGAAACAATTGGTCCAATGAAAGAGTGTAGCTTTCCTTCCTTAATACCGAAAGATAATAAATTATTAATTCCCTTGTTTCCATTAGTAATTTCAGAGGTTTCCGCGTTCGAAACTTTCACTAATCTAATTTCCGAAAAAACTTGGCTTATTAACGATGTGAATTTTGCTGTCTCATCTTGGGTTGCTTTTGATAATTTTGACATTTGTTTTCCAATAGGGATAAATATTAGTGCAATGACAGGTATAATGCTAAAAGTTACCAATGTCATTTTCCAATCTAATACTAGAAGTAATATAAAAGATCCGACAATAGAAATGATTCCTGTTAAAAAGTTTGTTATGTGTTCTGTTATTAACCCCTTTAAAATTGCTGTATCATTTGTAACTCGACTTACATTATCTCCAGTCTGAGTCTCATCAAAATAAGATATTGGAAGAACAATCATTTTCTTCCACAATCGGTGTCTTACATTGGCAACAACTGTATTTCCTACTCGGCTAAGCAGATAAATAGAAGCTGCTGATGAAATAGCCTGTATTATTAGTACTGCAACAAAAACCACTATTTGTCCCGCACTTAAGGATGCTAACGAAAAACCATCTACAAATTTCTTTGTTAGCAAAGGTAATAGTAACCCCACTAAAGTAGTGGCTACACTTAATAGTACGCCTATTGCAAACAACCATTTAGGAGGATTTGCATTTTTTAATAAAGAGATAAAATTTCTCCAATCACTTTTTTTATTTAAATTAGTTTCTTCTTTCATATCTTTACTCCTTACACTTACTATTTTTTTATCTACATTCCCTTTAAAATTTACAACTAAAATATGAATAAAGAATGAACTAAATTATTTTTTACTCTTAAATATTATTTTTTATAACGCAAAAAAACATCAGCCTAAT
>NZ_NUQC01000048.1:0-42383 GCF_002585125.1 Bacillus sp. AFS029533
TGGAAATCAACATCACTCTACTCCTTTTACGATAATTTGGTAATTTAATTGACAAGGTTGTTTTCAGCAACATGAAAGTAATCTATTTATTGGTTACTTTATTTTTTAGTTTAAGTTTATCTATCCAAATTCCAATCAAATCCAAATAAACCATTACTTTCCTCCTACTTTTACAAATTTCAGAACTATGCCATTTTAAGTAGAACTTCATACATTTTTTAACGTAATCTTCCATTTTGGCCTACTCTAGAATATTATTCTAAAATTACTAAGTTTTTCCAGTGTTTTTTTGGTATTTCGACATTTTTTTTGTATATGTCGAAATGTTTTTCCTTAAAATTTTTCCTTTTATTTCAAATGTAAAAAAACACCTTGATTTATCTAATGTTTTTAATATAATTGAAATATTATTAATATTATTGTTTTTTTTGAAACTACAAATTACTACAAACTATGTATTGGATTCATTATATAATTGTTATATAAATTTTTTAAAAATTGTAATAAATCAACCAGAACTCTCTCTAGAAAAAGGCAAACCAATTGAGAGATTGGGACGCAAAGCCACTGATCTTAGTTGTAAATACAGTTAAAAAGAACTAGTTCACTGTATTTTTTTATTATCAAACGGACTAAGATAGCAGGGTTACCTAGGTATTTTATACCTTAATTTTAGGAGGCTATTATCCATGTACAGTCAATTGGAAAAACATTCTGCCGAATTAAACTGGATCGACTTACTTCTAGAGTGCATTGAAGTAGGCATAAGTCCTGATGAAGTGCGATCATTTCTTTACAATTGCGTTAAAGATTCATGTCAAAACTAGGATAACTACTCCCTACTATGATATACTTTTTGTAATAGTCAAAAAGATATGGAGTAGCTTATATGATTGGAGAACGAATTAAAAAACTACGTTTACAACATGGAATGTCACTTACAGAGCTTGCAGAACGTGCTGGTATCGCAAAATCTTACATAAGTTCGATTGAACGAAATCTACAAAGCAATCCTTCAATTCAAGTACTTGAAAAAATTGCTGGCGTCTTCAATACAACGGCAGAAAGCCTCCTGAAAGATGATATTGATCCAACAAAAATTATTGATTCTGAATGGATGGAAATCCTTCAAGAAGCAATTAATTCAGGTATACCAAAAGATGAATTATTAAAATTTATTGAGTTTAATAAGTATAAGCAAGGCAAATAAACCTTCGAATTAAAATGTTTCCATTTTAATTTGAAGATTTTTTTTCACACAAAAATAAGAAGGGCGCACTTCAAAATGAAGAGCGCCCTTCTTATTTTTTATTTACGTAAATCATACTTTAGAGAAATGTTATCGATATAACCAGCATCTTTACTAGAGCTGCCAGATTTATCCTTAGCATAAGTAAGTTTTAACACATGTTTACCTGGTTGAATAGTAAGTTTTTTATTTGTCCAATGGTTATCTGTACCTGATTCACTAACTAGTACATTGCCATCTAATGAAATCGTTAAGATATCTTTATCTAGTTGAGAAAGTACTAAATAATCAAAAGATAGGAATGCGTTATAGGCATTATCTGGTACATTAATTGTTACTTCAGCAGTAGAAGAACTATTATTAGGAATGTTATTGCTAATTAAATAATAGTCAGTTTTCCCATCTACTTTTGAATTAATTCTTCCCCAATCACCAGCAATTGAAAATGGTGAACTTGCACTTTCAAAGTCTGCTAGAAAACTATTTTGGGGAGTATATAATCCACTAGCTAAAGAATCTAAATCATTAAGTGTATCATTTTTAATAGATGTAGCTTTATTAGCTAGAGCTGTTGCTTTCTTAAGCTCTAATTGATCTGTTGCAGCGTTAATAATATTTGTTACTCTTTTTATTTCATCTGATAAATATGTTTTTACAGTTGCATCAGTCGATTTTTTTTGCTCATCAATTAGTTGTCCTAAAGTTACTTTTGCAGCATTTATAGCGTCTTCTAAATCATCAAGCGCCTTAGCTTGTTCAGCAGTAATTTTTTGTTGCCCATTTGAAACTTGTGAACTAAAGTCAGGTTTTAACCCGTTAACTTCACCTTCAACTCCAGCAGTAATTTGAGCATTTAATTGTGCTACTAGCTGCGAAAATTGGTCTGTAGTATTTTGATTAATTCCAGGTAAAGCATTGTTGATTGCTTTAATATGCTCATCTGACTGACTGTTAATTTTATTAACACCAGCTTGTTCTAACTCGCCTTGTTTATTATTAACGCCGTTTTCTGTATCAGAAGCATATGCATTTAATTTATTCTTTAATGCCCCAATCATATCTGAAGTTTTTGAACCTAATGTGCTACTAACCGTTGACTTCGCATCATTTAATAATT
The DNA here is from genome assembly GCF_002585125.1 of Bacillus sp. AFS029533. Classification (NCBI taxonomy): domain Bacteria; kingdom Bacillati; phylum Bacillota; class Bacilli; order Caryophanales; family Bacillaceae; genus Bacillus; species Bacillus sp. AFS029533. Next base: position 2,367 of record NZ_NUQC01000048.1, read on the forward strand.
GAGCTGCATAATTTGTAAATAACTCCCCGGCATTAGTAGATGCAAACGCCAAACTAGAAGATGTTAAGATTCCAGCAGCCAGTATTCCAACTGCAATTTTCTTTTTCATTGATTTTTTTTCCATTTTCTTTCGTGCCTCCATTAGACAGATTACACTTTAAGTGGTTTTGCTATTTTATGAATAGGTAAAATTGAAACAAGTACATAACCTTTAATGTCATTAATAGGTATAAATCCAAAATCTTTACTTCGACTATCGAAGCTTATTCCCGGCTCTCGATTATCACCAACAACAAATATCTTGTTTTTAGGAACCGTTATTTTATCCATATCTTCAGAAGTTCCATTTGTAGAGATTTCTTGAACCGGTTGGTTATTCACATAAATAATTCCATTTTTTATAAAAACTGTGTCCCCAGGAACTCCAATTATTCGTTTTACAACATCAAATCCTTCTGCTCTTAATTTCATAATCGCAACATCTCCAAGTTCAGGATCATGAGTAAAACGCGCTAATTTATTCACAAAGACTACATCCCCATCGTTTAAAGTAGGGTACATTGAAAATCCACTAACTTTTGTAAGTCCAACTGTGTTTAGTAAAATAACTAAAAGAATACTTAAAATTAGAAAGAACCTCAACCATTCAAATAATGACTGACTAAAAGTTTGTACGTTTTTATCTTCCACCGTTTTTTGTTCTTCAATTTTTGAAGCATTCATTACTGTTGTCCTTCCCCGCTAGACTGATCTTGGCTGTTTGTATTTTGTAAATCATCATTTTTGGAGTCAGATGTTTCGTTGGATTTATTCCCATTATTTGAGTTCACCTTAGGAACCTGCTGTTTCATTTCTTCTTTTGCTTGTTCCTGAGCGTTCTGTATAATTTTATCAATTCTCGCTTTTGCTTCTTGTACATCTTTTTCGTTCTTACTATCAATTTGTTTAATCAATTGATCTCCATACTCTTGAAGCTCCGCTTGAGATTCTAAGCTTTTTTGTGTCGCATATTCTTGTATTTCATCAGCAGATTCTTTAGCTTTTTCTTGCACCTCTTGAATTAAGCGTGCTTTTTGCTTAATAGACTCTGCTTCGGTCATTCCAATAATATAATCACTTGCTTGTTTAGTTTGTTGGCTTGTCCATGCAGTCATCGCTGCAGGTAAATTTGTATCGGCAAATGAAAACGTCGTTGCAACGAGTAAACCACCACTTAACGTAACAGATCCAATTAAAAGCTTTTTAAATTTTTTAGAGACCCATGTTTGTTTTTCTGTTTTTTCAGTATGATTCTGCATAATTTACCTCCTAATGACTACATGAAAAAAAACAAACTCTTTAATTTTATGAATTTAAAAGTCATGTTTACTACTAATAATGTAAATTATCTTATTTATTAATAGCGTCCACTAAATCTTGCATATCTTTAATAGCATCATTAGTAGTTTTTGATTGTGTATCTTCTAAAGTTTTAAATGCTGCTTCTTTTTGCGTGTCAATTTCAGTTTTTAATGAAGCTTCAATACGATCAATTTCAGAAGATAAGTGCTCTAAAACAGCTTTTTCAGAATCAGATGCTTGAGTATTAATTAGTGTAGTAATTTCAGCTTTAGCATCTTGAATTTTTTGCGTTAAAGTGTTCACAGCTGTTGTGCGAGAAGAATTTAAATTAGATTGAAGTTTTGAATCCGCACTTTTAGCAACCGCTGAAAGCTGTGCGTTAAAGCTACTATTTAATGTATCTGCTAATGCATTTAAATCAGATGTTGTTTTACCATTTGTTGTTGAAACATAATTAGCAAAATCAGCAGGAATGCTCATGTTTAAAGCAGCCATAGCTTGAGAAATTGCAGTAATATGCTCATTTAAAGCCGCACTAATTTGTTGATTTGCCAATTTTGTTTGAGCGTCTCCTACTGATTCAATCGTGTTTGCAGCATTAACTTTGTAATTATTTACGTTAGTTTTCATATCTGCAACTGAAGAATCATATTTTGGTTTGTATGATGAAGATAGCTCTGTTTTTGCATCAGAAGTTTTCGAATTAGCCCAGTTTGTTAATAACTCCCCTGCGTTAGTACTTGCGAATGCGATTCCTCCAGAAATAACTAAACCAGCGGATACAATCCCTATTACAACTTTACTCTTAACCTTTTTCATCTCTTTCTCTCTCCCTAAATTGTATATAGTTTGTATTTTGTTCTCCTATGAGAACGTATACAATTTAACTATACAAAAGACTAAATAATCTAACAATTGAGTTGAATCTTTATAAAAAGTGCTATTTTGATAAAAAACGACAATGTTATTATTTTTTTTAATCACTTATTGAAGAATAATGTATTTATTTGTTTATTGTTGTTGTAAAAACAGAACTATACTAACTATCACACTGTTAACTAGTTCTTTTTATACATAAAATACGGAAATGATTAAACGTAAATACTGTTGATTCTCTATTTTTTTTCATATTTTAATGGAAAAACCAGGAATATGTACTAGGTCTATAGTAGCGTTCGGATTTACAAACAAATATTAATATGTAGAAATTTGTAGAAACCTCAGGGGATAAATGGGAGGAGTAGTCTTTCCTTTTAGATTAGAGATCTTATCTTGAACAAAGCAAAAAAACCCCGATTTGGTATATAGTTAAACTATTTACCAAATCGGGGTTCTTTCTCTTCATAAAAATTCACGCTATTGTGTTAATCCTAACTGATCGCGTAGTTCATTTGAAAGTGCTAAACGATTTTCTTCCGGTACTAAATAATAGTAGATTCCCTTGATCATTTTCCCATTTCCTTCTAGTTGCTGTTGTTCAATACTATCAGTGGCACCTCGATAGCTTTTCTGAATATCAAACATTTCATCTAGGGTTAAATTAGTTTCTAGGTTTTTACTAATCGAATTTAATATATCCTTATAACCCACTAAACTTTTAATTTTTGTTCCTTTGTTAATTACTTCTTGAATGATTTGACGTTGTCTTGCTTCTCGTCCAAAATCACCTTGTGGATCCTCGTAACGCATTCGCGAGAAACTTAACGCCTTTTCTCCATTTAGAGACAATAATCCCTTTTTAAAGTGATAACCGTCATTTGTAAAGTCTAGTGTATTCATAACCTCTACTCCACCAATTGCATCTACAATGCCTTTAAACCCCTCCATATTGACTTCTAAATAGTAATCAATAGGTATGTTTAAAAATTTCTCCACAGTGTTTACACTCATTTGTATACCACCGAATGCAAATGCATGATTAATCTTATCAGTACGATTTTTCCCTACTATTTCAGTACGAGTATCACGTGGAATACTAATAATTTTCGTCGTATGTTTTGTAGGATTTACGGTTATAACCATTAGCGAATCAGATCGCCCCTGGTCACCTGGTCGTTTGTCTACCCCTAGGAGTAAAACAGAGAATGGATTTTTTTCTTTAACGCTGACGGGTTCAACCCTTTTTTCCGTCTTTTCTATTGGGTGATAGATAACGCTCGTTGTTTTCGTTACTTCATGATAAATATAAAATCCAGTAGCCCCAGCTATAGATACCAGTACGGTCAAAACAATTCCAATGCGCAACATTATTTTTTTCCAGCTCACGGATATTGCTCCTTTTAGTAAAAATTAAAGTGTAGTTAAACAATATTTAAGAAAATATGTTTCAACGTCTTGTTAATTAATTTTTTGTTTTAATGTTAAAACATTGATTTCAGGAGGGTTAAATAAACGAAACTTTAGGAACCGAATAAAATTGCTACTTCCAAGACCTGTACTCACATATTGTTTAGTATGTTTGTACTCCCAAAGACCTTTAACGCGGTTTTGTGGAGGAAACAGACCACCCCACTTATACCATCCCTCTGGTACGAATGGTGCTCCTATAAAGGGTAAACGAATTTGTCCTCCATGATAATGTCCAGCAATAATCAAATCGTATTTCCGATCTCTAAACTTCAGACTTGCATCATTTAAAAGACTATCAATTCTCGCGTCAACTATAGGATAGTGATTAAGCGCAATTAAGACATCATTCTTTTTTAATTGATTAATACCGGACATCTCTTTAATTAATGATTTACGGTGCTCAATATACTGCTTGGTTTGTACATATTCAGGTAAGAAGATTCCATTTGTTTGTTTATCACTTTGAGAAGCGTTCAGGATTGACGTTTCAAAGTCAACGAAGTTAATTGTGGAATTGTTTTTTTTGACTGAATAAATAGATTCCAAGAATTTGACACCACGTTTTTCAATACCTTTTATGAACTTACTTTTTACTAATACATCTTTTGAATTTACATAATATGCCTCTGGATCTTCATTTCCAGGTATATAAATGGCATTCTCTTTGTTTTGTATTCCTTCTAATAATTGATAAAAAGGCTTAATATTAGTACTTTGGCTTTTAAGAATCATATCACCAGTAAAAACAATGGCGTCATAATCGGTGGAGTTAATGGATTTTAACAAGCGACTTTGATTTTTACCAAACTCTTTACTATGCAAGTCTGAAATTTGAAGAATTTTATATCCCTCAAATTCTTTTGGTAAGTGGTCTACTAAGACATCTTGTTTTGCTATTGTAATTCGGTTATTATCCCAAATTATATAAATTACTAGTGCAAAGATAAATAATATGATTAACCCTGCAACTACTTTTGCTAATCTATTTTTCAAAGTAACCGCTCCATTATCCACTTTTTATACAAAGTATTGATAAACCGTTTATATGAAATTAATACTTGATCTTCTGCTTTAATTCAAAAAAATCAAAGAGCTCCTCAACACTTTCAGTTACATAAACATTCTTGCATTTATCCGCGTCAACTTTACTTTCAAATCCGTAACCATACGTCACGGCAATAAAATCAATTCCCACTTTCTCTGCACCAATTGCATCATGCATGCTATCGCCGATCAATACTACCTTCGACAAATCATTTTGCCCTATCTCTTCTAAGCACATTAAAATTAAATCTGATTTACTAAGCGTATCGGCATCATCGACCCCGAAAATAACATCAAAGTGCTTACTCAATTCGAAATTTTCCAATATTTCTTTTGCTAAATCATCCCTCTTTAGCGTTGCAACTGCCGTATTACATTTTTTCTCTTTTAATGAAAATAGTAACTCTTTTATATAGCTATATTGCTTAGCCTCAAATTTACCCTTTTCTTTATATCTACTTCGATATATTTTTACAGCTTCTCTTGCCTTTTCTTCATTAAAACCGCACTCTCGCATAAATGATTCGACGGGTGGTGGACCAATAAATCGTCTCTGCTGTTGAACTGTTAATTCAGGTGCCCCCATTAGAATTGCAGTATGATTCGCGCCAATCATGATTCCTTGGGCTGTATCTAATAATGTTCCATCTAAGTCAAAAATGATTGTAGAATATTTCATATGCCCTCCGCTTTAATATGTCTTACTATACAAATGAACATCTTTATAAATCGTCGACGTTACATAGTGAATTCCCATATTCTTTTCTACATTGGCTAAGTAATTTTTTATTTCTTCATTCTTCTTAACAAGCTCGACCATTTCAATATGGTTAATTAAATCTGTTGAATAATAGTTTTTAGCCTTGTTTAGACTGAATCCATCAAATCCAGCAAGATATACATGATCAATAAATAAATGATTTAATAAATTAATAGCCATTAATCCTGCGTTATCTGAAATTAAGGAGTTTTCTAGCAGTAAATCAGAATAATTAACGACTATTGATGAATCGACTTTTAAGTTTGTAATATTAGATGTTGTTATTAAAGTTGTTGCAAATGATAAATCTTTTATTACATCTTCCATACTCTTAAATCTCTTACTATTGCTAATAAAAATGGCGTTACAGTTAAAAGCACTTGGTAAAAAATTTATGCTAATAATAAATGGATCTTCTTCGTTTATAAACGTTTTAATATTTTCTATTTCTTTTTTGATTGATTTACCTGGTGCTACAATAAGTACTTTTTTATTACCAATTAGCTTCCTTAATCTCTTCAAATTTTCTGTATCATCTACCAATTGCATTTGATGACTTATGTATAAATCTTCAATATAATTTTCATCAAAGATATCACGTTTTTTGTTCGGGATTTGCCTCAATATTGTATTGATTGACTTAACAGAAATCGTCTGTTTATTCATTAAATAGGATGCATAGTTAGGGTGACAATTATTGATTGCCGCTATAAAATAGGGAACGGAATAACCCCATTTGGGCTCATTAAAAAATCTACTCAAATGTTCATCTACAATTTCCAATAACGGTACTATTTTATATTTTTCCTCAATATTTTCATTGATGTACTCAGAAATTAGCTCCGTGCATAAATTTCCTGCTCCTCTTCCCATACCAAATACCGAAGAATCTATTATTATCTTTCTTTTAGTATGCAGCGTTAACAATTCTTGGGCATTTGAAAAAGATAATTGTAAATTATTATGAGAATGGAATCCGATGTTAATTGTTTTATCAAGATTATGATCTAGTAGATGGTACATTCTTAGTAAATTATTTTTGTACATAATTCCAAGTGTATCTACTAAGTAAAATGCATATGGTTTTAGCTCATTAACTTTTTCGATCAAAGCTAACAGATTTGCATCAGTGTAGCTTGTAGTACCAACTGGTTGAATAAACACTTTATACCCTTTTTCAATTAACATTTTTCCATATTCTAATGCTTCAGTAATTTCTTTTTCATTATCATGGAACGTTAATCGTATTCCATCGATTGAAGTACCATCATATACTTTTATTTTATCGATTGAGATGAATGGTTGATCAATCATAGCTACGTAAATAGTATCTTTATTTTTTGGCTGAATCAGTTCTTTGATGTTTTCAATATCATTGAAAATTGTAGTGTCATTATCATAATCCACATCCCTAAGAAATCCACATTCAATAATGTCTATACTAGATTGTGTCAACTTTTCAATTACTTTTTTAACCGTCCTCTTACCAAAGTTCCAATCATTGATGTATCCACCATCGCGTAAAGTACAGTCGAGTAGCTTTATATTGTTCACTCAAATACCACGCTTTCTAAACGATCTTTTATAATATCTCGCACTTTATCTAAATCTTTTGGAGTATCCACGGAAAGAGTCGTCACATTTGCTTCCACAAATTTTATCTTTTGGCCATTCTCAATAAATCTAAACTCATCAATGTCTTCGGCTGCTTCCAAAGGGCCTCTTGGTGCTGAATAACAAAACTCCAATGCACTTTTTGTGAAACATTGTACCCCAACAAACTTTTTATAATAAAAATCGTATGTCCCCTTTGGGTAAGGAATTGGGCTTCGGGCTAAATATAATCCATATCCAAATACATCTGTTGCAATTTTTATTTTGGAGAAGTCCACAGCTTCTAAAGGATTTTTTAATTCTGTCATTAAATTTGATACATATAAGGAATTAGGGTCAACCCCATTAGGTAGAATTCTACTAATCGCTTCAGTTTCTATTAAAGGTTCATCTCCGTTTACATTAATATAAAAATCTGCATCTATTAATGTAGAAACCTCGTATAGACGATCAAGATGTGTTTTATGATTTTCAGAAGTCATAATCGTTTTTATTCCGTAGCTTTCACAAACTTCTTTAATTCGTAAATCATCTGTTGCGACATATACCTCATTTAGTCCCTCTAATCCCTTTAATCGTTCATGAACCCACCAAATCATTGGTTTTCCACAAATATCTGCTAAAGGCTTGCCTGGGAATCTTGACGAATTATATCTAGCTGGAATAACACCAATGATTTTCATAAATTATCTTCCTCCTGATATCATCTTATATATTAAAAAGATTTGTTCATTTAAAAGAACATTCACTAATAAAATTCATCCTAAATATTTTCAACTAAATAATTATTAAATTTATTTTCGTATATTTTACTTTCAAACACTTGAAAAAATTTGATTCTATCCGCTAAATACTTAAAATATTTTTGCTCCCCTAAAGGATTTTCCACTAACCTTTGTGTAATAAATTCTAAGTAAAATATATATCTATATAATTCTGAATGCTGTACTAGAACTGCTGCTAACTTAGAATTTATAAAATGATTCTCTAAATAATTGCGAATAAAAGTCTGATAAGCATTTTCAATTTCCCTACTTACTTCGTAAAGATTTTCCTCATTTATACTAGAAACTTTATCAAATGTAATAAAGTAAAAATCAAAAAAAGCACTTCTGATTTCTAAAGTATTCCAATCTATTACCCTAGATTTTTTCCCACTTTTCAAAATATTACCTTCCCAAAAATCTCCATGTGAAAATCCTAAAACAATTTCTGATTGGGAGACAACTTTGTTCAGCTCTTGATGTATTACCGAAATAAAATCTGAAATAATTTTTATATTATTTACTAAACTAACATTATGATTTAGAAAAGGACTCAATAATTGCTCAATCCTCTTTGAAACATTTTGAATATGTTGACCTAAGAATATATTTTGATGACCTTTACTTAATAAAATCTCCTTTAAAATAGGTAGAGTTTCTAAATAAACATGCTTTATATCATTTAATTTGAAAGATACTGGCTTTAAATTTAAATAACTTTCCTTCATAAACCTACTATTAAGTTCCCAATCTAGTAGTTTAGGTGATAATTTGCAATTTTGTGCTTCTTTTAGTTTATAAAACCTATTCTCCATCACACTCTTTGGAAAATCATTAGGGTATACAGTTGTAACATATTTCTTTCTAAAATTTATTATTTTGTATTCACCTTGACCTCCTAAAATGAGACAGTGCCCACAATATACTGATGATAGAGTCGGAAATAAATCAGGAGACTTTTTATTTAAGTTCTTTTTTCTTTTATATAAATAAGTAAATTGCAATACGCGAATAAGTCTAACAATCGGAAGACACAAATTAATAATATGAATTTTTGTCTTCCTCTCAAGAAAACCAAAAGGTTTACCTTTGAAAAATAGGAAGTATATAAGACTAATTAAACTCTGATCTAGATTAATGTAGAGCGAACTATATAAAAAATTATCTACATAAATATATCTAAACTCCTCCATGTAAATCTCCCTCTATTGTATATTGTTGTAAGTAAATGATTTTTAATATTTGGAAACAACTTTTGAACAAACACTAAAAAAATGTATTAAGAAGTCTAATGAGAATGTTATTTTCTTAATTAAGAACATCTTATTTCAAAAATTTTCATCTTATTAAACGCCTTTCATTTTTTATTTGATTATAATACTTTTTAAGTGTTTTAGGATATTAAATTATGATAAAGGTTGTAAAGATTTTTCTCTTTTATTGTTCGCTATAACATCATCTAAATCAACTCTTTCAAATATCTCCAGCATTCCTCCTCTAGTAGCGTTAAAGATTTTAATATTATTTGAATCCGCATATTTCTTTGCCACACTATACGCATGAATCATTTTTATTCCGGCAACTGAATAAGTGGGATCAAAGCAATCGTAATTTTTAAAATGATGATTTAGATCACTAGAATAGTTGCAATCTGCGCCAAGCAAATAGATTTCTTTAAATCCCATATAAACTGCAATTTGTATAAGTGAATAAGCTATTGAATAACCATCATACACTACTGCAAATGCATCGTCGCTAAACTTTGTATTATACTCCGTATGCAGCCAATAATGATTTAACATGTTCATTGGATAAACATAATATTCTTCTGGGATCTCCGCTCTTTTTAAAATAGGTTCACCAATGAATTTACATTCTGAATCCAAATTTTTAATATCTTCTTCAAACCTAAGATAATTTCCAATACACTGAATCCCATAATATGTTGGTCTCCAGTCTGTTTCGTCAAATGCGAGGCAAATTGAATTCATACTAAAAGTAATTTCGCCACGAAGTTTTTCCAAATCTTCAATTTTCAAGCTTGGTCCCGTTGCTACAATAAAGCACCTTTCACCTAGATGTTTATTCTTTATGTCTTTTAATTTTTCGAAATGACTTTTTCTATTAATACAATTCACTCTTAAAAATTTATTAATACTAAACATAATATTTGGTATAATGACCGGTCTAATCATAGGAATAAAAGTATATCGAATATTTCTAATAAAATCATAAAAGTACAATGTGACCTTATTACTTTTTAAGATCTTTTTTATTGTCATAGTTCCCCATTCCCTTTTTTATTTAATTAGTTTGTTAATATGTCCCTGTCTTAGATTCGATATGGTCATTATTAATTTTTATTTCTTTTAACTTACTAAGTCTGTCTAATAGCCTATAATCCACAATACTATTATCGTATAGGTTAACTTTCTCCAAATTAGTTAGATATTGTAAACCGTCTAAATTTGAAATATTTTGACCGCTTAAATCTATTTCCTTTATCGAGCTCAATTCAGAAATAGTTATCCATTTTACATTTGGATTATGAAGATGCTGTCTGATACACCTTTCTAAGTTTTTATCTATAAAAGTGGCAATTCCAGCTAATTCAGCAGTAGTATAGAATTCAAACCCTAGCGCTTTAGCTTCTTTTATAATTTCTTCGATTAATTTTGTTGAAGTTCTCCACGTTCCAGCAAGGTCTGATTCTTCTCCCCATCCAAAATCTTCCCACTTTACATCTTCTGGTAATGTAGAATGTGACATTAAAATTAAATTTAGCCCAGTTTTCTTAACAACCCTCAAAATCCTTTTTATATACTTTTTATTCTTTAAAAATATACTGTCTATACAAACGGCAGGTGCAAATCCAGCATGGTTGAAAGGTGTTAAATGATTAGTAGATGAATGTCCCCTTACAACTTTAAAGTACTTCGGGACGATCTCGTTTATCATTTCATCATTATATGCTGCAAAAGGGAATGCATGGGTTACTGGTAATTTAAACTTTTCCTTTGTTTTAGAATGAGAGTGTTTGTCCATCCATTTAAACAATGATTCTATTTCATCTTCAACCCATTTTGCTAAACCATATTCATTAATATATGATTTAGCATTTTGGTGTTTTAAGCTATGGTGAGCAAGTTCATGACCATTTGCTTGTAATTCTAGTAACTGATCTATTTCCTTTTGATTATGTTCCCTTCCACCCTCAAATTGGTGAAAGGCATTAATATTAAATGTTACTTTCACATCATAATACCCAAATAAATCCATACCATATTTATACCAATGTCCTACTCTAAAACTGTCATCAAACGAAAATGCAATCCCAGGTTTATTTACGAAAGGAACTTCATTCTTTTCGTCTCTTGGAACTATTTTCTTTTCCATCTCCCTAATTAAATTCCCATAAAATCCATGCCAATACCAAGTTTCAGCCACTTTATTTTTTATTTTTTCTAATCCTCTCCTAAACATCACGTACCTCCTTTAATAATAGTTTAAATTAGATATTTTCCATTATTAAATAACCGAGTGCTTTAATTTATGGTCAACTGTTACTAATCTACCTTTATTCAATTTGAAAACAATATCACAGTTTTCAATTGTACTCAGACGATGCGCAATAATAATTAAAGTTTTTTCTCCCTTTAAGCCATCGATCGCTTTCATAATTTCTTTTTCTGTTTCATTATCCAGTGCAGATGTTGCTTCATCCATAAAAATTATTTCTGGATTGTGGTATAATGCCCTAGCAATTCCAATACGTTGGCGTTGTCCACCTGAAAGCCTTACTCCTCTTTCACCTACTGTTGTGTTTAATTGTTCAGGAAGTAATTTCACAAATTCCTTTAATTGAGCTTGCTCTAGCGCTCTCCACACTGCACTCTCATCAATTTGGTCCTCATCTAATCCAAATGCAATATTTCCTCGAATTGTATCATCTGATAGGAAAATTGATTGGGGAATATAACCAATTTTTTGTTTCCACAGTTCTCTTTGATTGTTTAAATCATTCCCATCAATTAAGATTTCACCATTTTCGGGATGGAATAACCCTAATATGATATCAACTAGTGTTGTTTTACCAGCACCGGATTCACCAATAAATGCCACAGACTGACCAATTGGAATAGTTAAAGATACATCCTTAACTGAAAAGTCTCTCTGATTAGGATATTTAAAGGAAATATTGTTCAATTTAATGGATTGAGTGAAAACTCTATCATTATGATCAACCACTTTTGAATTTTCCTTGCTAATTTGATCGTCAATATTTATGAGGTGATCTTTATTTAGGAATAAATCTTCATAAATGATTGATAACGCAGGTTCTGAATAACGTATCGCAGTTATAAACCCTACAATACGGGTAATTGAAGGCATTAAACGAAATGCTGCCATAGCAAAGAGTGCCATAGTTGAAACTAGACTTGTAGTATTACTACCCTTAAAGACAATTATTAACATCGTGATTAGTACGATTGTTACCATAGTTGTTTCAATAAAATATCTTGGAACTTGATTTAATATATTTAATTGTCTACTATTTCCTGCACTTTTTTGACTTTGATTAGTAAAAGCATTTACAAAGAAGTCTTCTTTACCCGATACCTTAACTTCTTTACTAGCACCTAATCCCTGATTTACCCATTTAATCATAGCAGCATTTACTTCTTGTTGTTCAGTACCTAAGCGACTAATCTTTTTACGAAAATACCTAAAAAATAGGAATACACTTCCACCCAGTAAAGTCGAAGCAATTATTGTTGCTAAAGGAGCAGTAATAATTAACAAAACTAATATAAATGAAGTAACAAGAATTTCTGTTAATAACTGAAAACCCGAAATGATGATTCCTTGAAATACTTTAGTAATTTCTGTATTTATATTGCGAAGTAATTCTGATGTGTTTCTTTCTAAATGAAATATATATGGTTTCGTTAAATATTCTTTAAACAAGTTTCTTGATAATCTAACTTGTTGGTTTAAAATGACACGTACTTGTAAATGGTTAAATATTAGTAAGTATATATTTTTAATAAAAAATACTGCAAGTAGTGCTATACCTGCAAATACGATGAATCCGTTTACCGATTGAAAATGAAGAAATTTATAAATAAATGATAAAATAGCTTGTTCTTTGATTACTTTTGGATCGGTTAATATCCCTACAAAAGGGAAGATTGCTCCTATTCCAATCGTTTCAAATACTGCTGCAGCTATCATCATGAGAAATAATATTAAAAGTTTATTCTTTTCTTTTTTATTAAAAAGCATTAGTAATTTACTTAATGAAGACTTCAAATTTATCACCCTTTTAAAAATAAATAAGACTAGTAAACTAATTTTTTAAAAGTTTCTTAGTCTTTTTTGAACTAAACTATCAAATAAGCTCGTATTGATCACAAAAATAAACCAACCTATTTTTTCTTTTTTTATAAAGTATGGATTTTTTATAAATGAAAAAAGACTAAAGCAGAATTCTGATTTTAATCTTTTTAACTCTTCTCTACTATTAGGTACTTCATTTTTTGCTTTGTAATAATACCTAAAAAATAATGGTATATAACTATACTCAGCTTTTTTTTGTAGATCAAACTGATTTATTGTCATAAAAAAGTTGACTCTTTCTTTATATGCTTTAATAAAGTCTAGATGTTTAATACAAAATTCGGCCTGTGTAATGCTATTTTTTCTTTGTAAATAAAAGTGTAATTGTATAGGTATGTATGTTATCTTCGAGCTTTTATAAAGTAATTGATGAGCGATAAATTCATCTTCGTGGATTTTGTTTTCTTCAAACTCTAAATTGTCAAACAAGTGTTTTTTGAACAATTTATTCCAAACAACGACAAATTTGACTCCTTTATTTCCGTATAATTCGTTTAAAGCTTCTATGTTCGTATAATGTTCTTCTTTATATCGAAGATTAGGTTCATCTGAGTTGAGTACATCTCCTTCATTTACTTTTAAATAGTCACAAATCACAATATCTGATGAATATTGCTTTGCATTACTATGCAAGACTTCATACATTTTTAAATGGATGAAATCATCGCTATCCACAAATGCAATATACTTTCCTTTTGCTATTTTAAGACCAGCATTCCTCGCTGATGATAAACCACCATTTTCTTTATGAATCACTTTTACTCGTTGATCGGTGGACGCATAGTCATCACAGATTTTCGGACAATTATCAGGCGATCCATCATTTACTAGTATTAGTTCAAAATCCTTAAATGTCTGCCCTAGTATTGAATCGATACATTTATTAAGATAATTTTCTACCTTATATACAGGAACGATTATTGAAATTTCACAAGCCATTCAATGTCACCCTATTCTAAAATTACGATATTCTAGAGATAATTTCTTCCTCATACTTAATGTCATTGATTCCATGAACATCAGTACCTTCGGGAACTTCACCTACATATTTATTTTTAATTGCTTCCTTTTCTACAGCTTTATTTAAAAACCATTCATATTCGATATCAATATGGCCAATATCAATTGCATGATAGCCATAGTTAGCCAAGTCATAAGCTAATACCGTAGCTGTAGGTCCAAGAGCAATTAATACTAGTTTTGACTTATCGTGTTTTATTACCTCTTCAAATATTTGATCATACTTTGCAAATGCGTCGGTAGCTGGACATAAAATTCTTTTTATTGATTTGGTATTATCGAACAAATTATTTCCAATCCCTAGTCTACTTTGCTCGCCTTCGATCATAATGACCTCTTTTTGATGCCACAGCTTTTTAAAAGTCTTAAACCTAAACTCAGCCTGACTTTTATCCTTATAGTCTATATAAAGGCGAGTGACCAATGAATCATAATAGACCTTGTTCTTTTGTAGTAGTTTATAGATCTTATATCGATTTAAATTTAAGTAACGGGTCCAATAATTTCTTGATTTGTCTGTACACCAGTCAACACTTTTAAAAACATTTGGAATAAAGACTTCATGATTTTCTTGATTACTTTTGATAATTTCCCTTAATCTCAGGCTTAACTCCTCTGAATATGGCTGAAATCTTAAGCTTTTTCCGTTCATTAAATTGAATTCACCATCGCCATACCTACTTATAGAACATTTATTTTGAACAATTAGGCTTAAACTTTCATCGGTTGTTTTTATAGAAGGTTGTCTAGAAAATAAAAAAACCATTCCATTAAATAGGGTGGTAATCTGTTCAATACTTCTTATTTTTATTTTCGAACCTAACACATACATTTTTCGGTATATGCTCATCCTCTTTTTCTCCTTGATAGGAAATTAATTATTAACTTATACAAAATAGGGTGAATGCGTGTTGCAAATAATAATATTTTTACATTTGTAACATACTCTTTTAGTTTGATTGTTTCGGTGAAGTAATTGTTTAAAATCTCGGTTACTTTTTTGTATTCATTTTGATATACAATATGATTTGGATCTAGTGATATTGTGTTTAAAACAGCCATAGCATTATTAGCCAGTTTTAATGTTATGATTGGTTTTAGTTCCGGATAGTATTGACTTACATAACGATAGATGTCGTCGTAAATCAGTACTGCATCAATACTTTTATTCTTTACTGCCAGATCCATTGTGCTATTTTCACGCTTAATATAGTGATATTTTGGTTCACCTATATAGCATACTTTTTCACTCTCATTAATTACTTTATAAGTAAATGCAGTATCCTCATACATAATCCCTTCTGGAAATCTAAGGTTTTCCAAAAGCTTTCTTTTCATTAATTTCGACCAAACAACTTCATCATATAGTGCACCTTCAAATAATGCCTTCATTGCTTGACTTCGATTATGAATTGTTAATGGCTCTGATCCATTTACGATTGTTTTGTCGTTATAATGAACGATACTCGTACAGTTTGCAATATCACAGTCATTCTCAATACAAATATTATAAAGTAGTTCATACATATCCGGTTCAATCCAGTCATCACTATCTACAAATCCTATATAATCGCCTTTAGCAATGTTTAAAGCAGCATTTCTAGCACTTGCTTGCCCGCCATTTTTCTTATGAATTACTTTTATTCGATTATCCTTTTTAGCATACTCATCGCATATTATTCCGCACTGATCGGGTGATCCATCATCGACAAGGATAAGTTCAAAGTCAGTTAGCGTTTGAACTAAGATTGAATCCACACATTTATGTATATATGGCTCTACTTTATACACAGGAACAATAATACTTATTTTGGGATTCATTTGTTCACTATCCTTTCCATTATTAATATTTTACGAATATTAGAGTATGTTCTTAAAAGGTAATTTAATCCCCACATATAATTCGTAAATATAAAGTTAAACTTGTTAATATTTAACTTCGAAGTCTTAACTATAGGATAAAATTTCTTTAAATTTGGATTTACTAAAAATTCTCGGTAACTTATTAAGATTTTGTTTTTTAAATCATTTCTATATTTCTTATTTGGATCAATTTCTTTATTGTTAAGTAGTTTTTGATAAAAAAATAAAATACGAGTAAAAAAATAAGATTCTGATAAAGTAAGTAATGATTGTTCACTAACTCGTTCCCGTATAAAATGAAATCTCTCTTCGTCACACTCTAAGCCATCTAAGTTCCTTAAAGTGAATTTTTCTTGTTTTGACATTGTACTCTCGTTTCTTTGTACGTAATAATATTTACTTGTACCAATAAATACGTATTTCTTTACCAAATAATATATTTTAAATGCTAAAAAGCCATCTTCATATAACTTATTTGGAAATCTAAGATCATCAAAGATTTCTTTTTTGTACAACTTATTACAAACTGAATTCCTGTATCCATTGTTTAATAGTCCTTTTAAAGCGAATATATTATCACCAATTTCAACTTGATTATTATTTTGAATTTGTTCTACCTTATTTCCATTTACAATTTTTATGCCGCACTCAACAACATCTGCCTCAAATTTCATTGCATTCTCAATTAATGATTCAAACATATCACTTTCAACATAGTCATCACTATCAACAAATCCTATATAATCGCCCTTTGCTATATCTAATCCCATGTTTCTAGCGCTGGCCTGCCCACCATTTTCTTTATGAATTACTTTAATTCTATTATCTTTAGAAGCATAAAGTTCACAAATTTCCCCACTTTTATCTGGTGATCCATCGTTAACTAGAATTAATTCGAAATCAGCAAACGTCTGATCCAATAATGAATTTATACACTTATGAAGATAGGGTTCTACTTTATATACAGGAACAATAATACTCATTTTTGGATTCATTAATTTCACTCCATCTTATCCGATATATTGATATAACTTATCTATTTCAGAAGTAGTATCTACAATTTCGTTTAATAGATTTCTAGATAAATCCTCACTTTTTCCAGGATTATTAATTAAATATGTTATTTTTTCAAATAACTCATCTTGGTCAAATTTGACAATTAACCCATCGTAATTATCAGTAATTTGCTCATTTGCACCTGTAAAATTTGTAGTAACGATTGGTTTATGTAAACACCTAGCTTCAGCTAAAGTAAGACAGAAACCTTCGTGTCTAGAAGTTTGTACATAAAGATCAGCATTCGCTACATACGGGTATGGATTTTGTTTTGCACCTAATAGGATAAAATTGGATTCTAACCCAAGTTTATGAATTAATGCCTCGTACTCCTTGCGATCCTCACCTTCACCAATGCAATACCATCTCACGTTGTATCCATTTTCAATTAATTTTGATAATACCTTTATAGCCATATCTTGACCCTTTTCCATGGAGAGCCTTCCAACCGTCAAAATTTTTATTCCTATGAAACTATTATCAAAGTCAACCTCTGCTAAAGACATATTATTAATGACACTTGATGAAAGTATATTTTTAAATACTTCTGTTTTATTTACATCTTGTGGTAATTTTTCAATTAGCCTTTTCTTTGCTTCCTCTGAAACAACAAAGATCTTATCGAACTTTTTATGAAGCTTTTTATATAATTTCGTATTGATTAGATGTTTTGAAACATCGAAGTGAACCCATGACACCTTTTTTTTAGCAGTTACTCTGTTGGCGATATAATAATCAATGATGTCAGTAGGACCTTGATATGCTATAGCTACATCATACAAAGTTAAATCTTTTGGAACATCCTTAAAAATATGATGATAATAAATATTTCGATCTGAAGTTTTTTTTGAAATTAGGTATTTACTTAAAAAAGATAGCATTTTTACGTATTGCTTATTATGAAAGTAATCTTTCAAAGTTTTGTGTGGAGGTTGTAATATAATATCTTTAATTGTGGTAAACCATGTAGCTTCTACTACATTAACCCAATCTGGGATATTCCCAAAAAATCCCCCTTTTTTCTCTAAGAGTAGGAGCGTAATATCATATTTATCTTTTGGAATTACTGATAATAATGATAGAAGAGATTTCTCCACACCGCCTATATTCATACTACTAAGCATAAATAAAACTTTTTTCTTCATATTTCACCCCAAAAATGAGTATTAAAAAACCAAAATATCTATCTAGATGACTAATGAGGTAAATTTGTTATACATTGAGTAAGTTCAACTTCTCTATTTCCTTTGTAGTATCTACGGATTCTTTTTTTAAATTTATTTTTATTTCATTTCTTAAAATCTCATTATCTAGTAATTCTTTCACTGCCTTATACATTTCCTCTACATCAAAATTAACAATTAAGCCTGTTTCCCGATTTTTGAGCTGTTCGTTTGCACCAGTAAAATTCGTTGTAATGATTGGATTATTAAAGCATCTTGCCTCAGAAAGAGTAATGCAATATCCTTCGTGGCGCGATGGCTGCACATATAGATCGCATTGCCTCATATAAGGATATGGATTTATTTTCGTACCTAATAAAATAAAGTCTTCCGAAACATTATACTCATCTATTAATTTGAGATATTCTACCTTACCTTCTCCATCTCCAATGCAATACCATTTAACATTGTATCCAGCTTTCTTTAGCTTCGATAATACTTTGATTGCTAAATCCTGCCCCTTTTCAATTGAAAGTCTTCCAACTGTTAGAATTTTTATTCCTTTAAAATCTTCATCAAATCCTGACTCTTTTTCCGCCATCTTTTCAATTAAACTTGAAGAAATAATATTTCCGAATGTATTTATTTTGTTTTTTATTCCAGATAACTTCTCTATAAGTTTTTCTTTTCCTTCATTTGATACAACGAAAATTTGATCAAACTTCTTATATAGATTTATAGCAAACTTGTTATTAAAAGAAATTTTAGTTACATCAAAATGAATCCACTGAACTTTCTTTTTGGCGTTTATTTTGTGCATAACAAAATAGCTTATTAACTCCATTGGACCTGCATAAGCTACTGCTATATCATATTCTTTTTCAAATTTGCGATAATCTTTTAATACATATTTAAAGTATGAACTTCTATCTTTCATAATCTTTGAAAGTAAGTGATAAAAGATTAAATTAATAGCGCGAACCGGTTTACCATCTTTTAATATTTCCATAGCTTCGAATAATGGAGGATTATTTAGTAAAGCTTTTATTTTTTCGTAATCTTTTACATATTCAATTTGAATATTACTTGGTAATTCATTTAAAAAACCACCAAACTCTTCTAACATAAGTACAATGATTTCGTATTCATCTTCATTCATCTCAGATAACATATTTAGTAGTGCTTTTTCAGTTCCACCAATATTCATATTAATTATCATAAATAATATCTTTATTTTCATAGGCTTCACTCTCTCTCTTCTTACATTAACCTATTAACTCATAAAATTTTTCTAATTCTTCGACATTGCCTTTTTTCTCCACTCGCAAGAATTTTACTATATTCTCTTTCAGTTCATTATCCGTGATTAATTTCAATATCCCGTTTGTAACACCTTCAGCCGTCATATCTACAACTAAACCATTTTTCCCATCAATCATTTGACTATAAACTGCGTCAAACCTAGTTGTAACTATAGGAATATTTAGCATACGTGCTTCAGCAATTGCAAGACCAAATCCTTCAAACTTCGATGTTTGAACATAAAGATCAGCATCTTTTATATATGGATAAGGGTTTGATTTTACCCCTAACAAGATAAAGTTTGTATGTAACTGATGATCCTCAATATACTTTTCAATTTCTTGTTGTAACGGTCCCATTCCTAATACATACCATCTAAAGTCAATGCCCTTTTCTTTCAGATTTTTGCAAGCTTCTAAAGCAAGATCATAACCTTTTTGTTGGGCCAACCTACCAATCGTTAAAATTTTAATGCCATTAAAATTATCTTGATAACTATCTCCACTTAATGCCATTTGGTTAATAAATTCTGGATTATTTATATCAAAAATAACCTCCATTTTACTGGAACAACTAGGAAAGGTCTTTATGAAGATTTCACGTGTAGAATTTGATACAGCTACAATTTTTTTATATTGATCATAAAACGGTTCTTGAAAATTCCTTTCATGATCAGTTAAATGATAGCTTACGTTTACCCATGCGTATTTTTCCTTTGCTATAACTTTATCAGCGACGTAAAAAGTAGGAATACCTTGTGCATAACTTATTGCAATATCATATACTTTTTCATTTTTCTCGATCACATTGGAAACACTTTCCCAAAATATTCTTGCTTCTTCCGCTATACTATAGTTTTTTCTCCTTATTTCAAAGGAATACTTTAGCCTTGAAAATAGCATATCAAATTTAAATTTCTTTAATGAGTTGATAACTGAGTCAGTCATACTTAGCTCAGTAAATTTGGTGTATTTAAGGGGGGGTAAAATATTTACATCCTTAGGAACAAGCTTCTCGAATTCACCACCGTGTGCAAATAACATTAGATCAACGGAGTATTCTTCTAGATTTAATAAATTCAATAGTGTAGTTAAACTTTTTTCCGCTCCTGCTATGTGTAAGGAATCAATTACAAAGAGTATATTTTTTTTCACTAGAAAAACCTCCCTTATACAGGTTTATATTTAAGCAAAAGCTGTCGCAAATTATATTAAGCTATAAAGTTTGTTTAGTTCATTTAAATTACTAAAAACTGTATCTTTACAATTGGTTACTAATTGCTCTCTCATTCGGGAATCCAAGTAAAGTTTTTCAATACCATCTGCAATACCCTGGACTGAGAGCTCACAGATTGAACCATCAAATCCATCTTTTACTTGGCTTTTAGCTGTTGGATAATTTGTTATAATAACCGGCTTCGAAAGAACTTGCGCTTCGACCACTGTAACTGCTTTTCCCTCATACCTTGATGGTTGTACGTATAAATCAGCTTCTTTTATAAATGGGTAGGGATTTATTTTTTTTCCTAAAAGAATAAACTGATCCGTTAAATTATTTTCCTCTATCAAATCTTTAATTTGTTGTTCGTCGCCCCCGTAACCGACTACATACCAACATATGTTTTTGTATCCTCGATCATTTAACATTTTCAGTGCTTTAACCGCGGAATCAATTCCTTTTGCGTATGAAAGTCTGGCCACAGTTATAATTTTAAATCTTGCATCTTCCACCATTGGATTATCGGCTTCTTCATTTGCTAATGTGTTAATCAATTCTGGAGTTGTAATGTTTTCCATTACGATGACTCGGTCCTCTAATTCTGAATATTTACTTATGAATGCATGTTTGCATTCATCTGAGACTGCTACGATATAATTGAACTTACTCCACAATTTCACATCTAATTCAATGTCTGTTTCCACTGTTGAAAAATCTGTATGAATCCATGCAATTTTGATCTTGGCATCTACTTTCTCCGCTACAAAGTAATGTGGCCATAGGTAACTAATTGCCACATCATATTTCTTATTTAGCTTTGGTAGAAAAGGAACTGAATACTTCCACATATATTGCATTTGTTTATATCCATTTTCGGAAGAGTGATTTTTATTTGCCAAGTACTTTGCTAACAGTCTAGAAAACGCAAGACTTAATTGCCCACTTTTTATGACATCTAGGACTGGCATCCGAAATGTCTTATATGCCTTACTTTCCGCGAGTAGATTTGCCTTATTAGGCAAAAGCTTCATAAATTCACCTGTATGACTATAAAGCATTAAATCAACTGTGTAACTCTTAAAATCAAAGTTATTTAACATACTGATTAGGCTTCTCTCAACTCCTCCAATCTCTAGATCAAAGGATGCCACTAATATATTCTTCTTCATTTAGTTCACCTGTCGAATATTGGTAAATAGCCAATAAATTTGATATTCCTTTAGAAACCGAATATCCTTCCGTTTCGAATCCATTAATTATTCGGTTAATATTGCCTTCCTTATTCCGAGAATTCATTAATATTGTATTTGCCCAAAGCTCTGGTCCTTCGCTTAACATGCGCTGTTCTACTAGTCCGATATTTAAGTTTGCCTCAGGCTGTACTGCTTCAGATACAATACAAGGTATACCACATGCTTGCGCCTCTAAAAGAACAAGTCCTAATCCCTCGTACAAAGATGGAAAAACAAATAAATCCATACTATGTAATAGCGTTGGTATGTCTTCCCTAATACCTACAAATTTAATATTCTCATCGATTCCAAACTTTTTAACTTCTTCTTCAATACCTACTCTTAATTCCCCATCACCGACTAATAACAAGGAAATGTTTTTTTGTTTTTTTAAAATGTTCTTCATTATCTCAATTAAAAACAAGTGATTTTTTGCATCCATGAACCTACCGATATGACCAATTACAAAACTATTTTCTAAATCTGCTTCTTCTTTGAATTTCTTCACTTCTTTTAATGGCGGTTCTAGAAATTTTGTATAGTCTATTACATTCGGATAATAGGAATATCTTGTTTTTACTAATTCTTTCTCTCCAAATAAATATCGTCCGGCACCATTACTACATGCCAACAATTTTGTTGAAGTTACATTGATGAGTTTTCGCATTATTCCTTTATAGATTGTTCTAATTAAAGATTGATTAGTATCTAAAGTTGTATGTGCATGTGATATTCTAATCTTTACACCTGCTAATTGAGCCGCTAAATTGGCTATACCACAATTAAATAAAGTATGTGCATGAACTACATCATACGGACCGTACTTTTTAATCGCAGTATAAACTTCTTTTACTGAGTATGTTTTTACCAATCTTATAATACGTCCGCCTAATCTTTCTATTTCTTCGTCATAGTGTGCTTCTTTTTGACTATAAGAAATAAAATCAAATTGAATTTTGGTCCGATCTATATTTCGATATATATTCATTAGCATTGTTTCGGTCCCTGCTCTATTCATTGCACCAACAACATGAAGGACCTTTAAGGGCTTTGTTTTATCCATACATAACTCCCTTTAGCATTTCTTATCAATGATTTTTAGAATTCTTCCATTTTACAAATTCAAATACCTTTTTATATTCTCTTAACTCTTCTCTTCCAATGCCAATTTCAACTAATTCCTTTATAAGATCAATATAGTCATTTTCGAGTTTATTATTTTCTATATTAGTCCCCAGTAATGTTCTAAATTCAACTCCTAATACCTTCGAAATCTTTTCTACAACTTGAATAGACGGATTATCGTTTAATTCACGCTCAATATTGCTTAAATAAGACTTAGAAATATTAGCTTTTTCTGCAAGTTCTGATAAAGTAAGTCCCTTTTTGATACGAATTTCCTGAATGTTTTTTCCTATCATTTTTGGCACCTCAGCTGTTCTGTCATAGAATGCCCTCCCTACAAGCTACTTTATAAAATAATTTTTTGATACAGCTTATTACTCTACTTTGATCGTCCAACGATAGATTCGATCCTGAAGGTAAACAAATTCCAGTTTCGAACAATCTCTCTGCAACATGGTTATTTTCTTCATTAGGATAATAACGAACTCCTTTGAATAGGGGTTGCAAATGTAATGGCTTCCACACTGGTCTTGCTTCAATATTTTCCTCTTCTAATGCATCTAATAAATTATTTACTGATAGATTAGATTCTTCTTCTTTAATCGTTAATGCTGTAAGCCATCGGTTACTGCGTGTATTTGCTAACTCTGGCATAAAAGTTAGACCTGGTAAATCTTTTAGTTCTTCAAAATAGCGTTGAAAAATCCTTCTTCTAGCTTCAATTCGCTCCTCTAATACTTGCAATTGAGCTCTACCAACCCCTGCCAAAATATTACTCATCCTATAATTGTAACCAGCTACACTATGTTGGTAATGTCGCGCTTGATCCCTAGCTTGAGTGGCTAAAAATCTTGCTCTTTGTATTAACTCAGTATTATTTGAGACAAGTGCTCCGCCACCAGATGTCGTGATAATTTTATTTCCATTAAAGGAAAAAATACTAAAATGACCAAAAGTACCACTAACTCTTCCTTTATAAGTAGAACCAAGTGATTCAGCCGCATCTTCAATAATAGGTATATTATACCTGGAGCATAACGATTGAATTTCATCCATTTTTGCAACTTGTCCATATAGATTAACAACGATAACAGCCTTAGGAAGAGTTCCTTCTAAATATGAGTCATGCAATGCTCTTTCAAGTGCTTTTGGTGACATATTCCATGTATCAGGCTCCGAGTCTATAAAGATCGGTTCGGCTCCTTGATAAATTATTGGGTTAGCACTAGCCACAAAGGTAAGACTGGAACAAAATACCTTATCGCCTTTTGTGACATTTAATAAAGAAAGAGCCAAATGAATTGCAGCTGTTCCTGAACTAACAACTAACGCCCCATTGGCTCCTATATAATCAATAATATCTTTTTCAAATCCATCAACATTGGGTCCAAGTGGTGCGATCCAATTCGTATTAAATGCATCCTGTATATATTTTATCTCCTCTCCGCTCATATGGGGGGGAGATAAATAAATTCTTGATAAGGTCAACTCACTTACCACCTTTTCGAAAAATTTAATCTACAAATTTCAATTTTTAATAATTCTAGCTGGGCAGCCTACTACTGTACTAAGTGGTGAAATATTGTGAATAACCGTTGAACCCGCACCTACAATTGACCAACACCCTACTTTAATACCGGGAATAATAGTAGCTGATGCTCCGATATGTGCACCTTCTTCTACTAACACGTTTCCTGTTAAAGTAGCATTTGGAGAGACATGCGTATAGTCTCCGATTTGATTATCATGTTCAATGATTGCTCCAGTATTAATTACACAATGATCGCCTATTTGCGCTTCTGCATTAATAACTGCATTTGGCATGACCACTGTTCCGTATCCAATTCTAGTCGAAGTGCTAACAATTGCTGAAGGATGAATAACTGTTAAGTATTGTTCTTTTTTAATATCCATTGAAGTAACTATATTTTTTCTAAGCTTGTTATCTCCTATTGCAATCACTACTTTAGCTTCTTGATCTAGAAATTTTTTTAAAGAATCAAATGGAGCATATATAATTCCATTCTCACGTTTTTCAACTTTATATTTGTCATCTAATATAGCAACAATTTCATTTCCCTTTATCGAGTAGATGATGTCTTGGACAACTTTGCTATGTCCCCCATTACCTAAAATAATTACCTTCATACTACATCACTTCATTAGAACCAGTGAATTTTTCCATTGTCACTTGCCCCTCCTGTGAAATTCCTTCTTTCTTTATAACCTTAATAGCTGTTTTAATTAGGATTTTCAAATCTAAAAGGAGACTATTATTTTTCACATACCATACGTCCATTTTAAATTTCTCCTCCCATGTAAGTGAATTCCGTCCATTTACTTGGGCCCAACCTGTTATCCCAGGTTTTACATTATGCCTTAGCATCTGTTCTTCTGTATATAAAGATAGATATTCCATTAAAAATGGTCTTGGTCCAACTAAACTCATATCCCCTTTAACCACGTTTATTAACTGTGGAAACTCATCAATACTATACTTTCTTAAAAACTTCCCGAAAGCAGTTAAACGTAATTCATCCGATAAAAGGTTTCCTCCTGCATCATGCAAATCACTCATTGTTCGGAATTTATACAAGTAAAATGGTTTACCATTTAAACCAGGGCGCTCTTGAGTAAATAGTATAGGAGCACCCATTTTTAATCTAACAAAAATTGCTACAACTACTAGAGGTAGCAATAGCAACAGCAATATTATCATTGAACATACTAAATCTATGACTCTTTTCATTTTTAGTCTACTCCTAAAAATTAATTACTTCATTTCTACTAAATTGTTTGTGCTAATCATAATGATCGTATTTTTCATATCATTTATAAAATCAATCGTATTTAATTCATTCGAATGGCTTCCTCTATAGTAAAAGAGTTTTAGAATATCTATTAATTGTTGTTGTGATAAATTAATTGATTCCATTTTTTCCTCCCAAACCAAAAAAACACTGCATTATTGCACTGTTACTTGTTCAATCCCTTCAGTATATCCGTTCGGATTATTTTTTTGCCATCTCCATGTATCCTCACACATTAAATGAATTCCCTTTGTAGCTGTAAAGCCAAGTTTTTGCATAGCCTTTGTTGGATTCGCATAACAAACTGCCGCATCACCAGGACGTCTTTCTTTAATTCTATATGGTATCTTTTTACCAGATGCTATTTCAAAAGCTTCAATCATTTCTAGAACACTATAGCCATTGCCTGTACCAATGTTATATGCTTCAATTCCAGTGTTGTTTTCTAGGTTTTTTAGTGCATTCATATGACCAATTGCTAAATCTACCACATGAATATAGTCCCTCACACCTGTGCCGTCTTTTGTTGGATAATCATTTCCAAAAATAGTTAATTGCTCCAATTTACCTACTGCTACTTGTGAAATGAATGGCATTAAGTTATTCGGAACTCCATTTGGGTCTTCGCCAATTAAGCCACTATGATGTGCACCGATTGGATTAAAATATCTCAATAATGCTATCCTCCAAGTATGGTCTGATTCGTATAAGTCCTTAAGGAATTCCTCAATCATAAGCTTAGTTCGTCCGTATGGATTAGAAGCGCCTAAGTCACTACTTTCTAATATCGGTGATTCATTCTTTGAACCATAGACTGTGGCAGAAGAACTAAAAACAAGTTTTTTTACTTCATATTTTCTCATCATTTCGCAAAGATTAATCGTTCCTGTAATATTGTTATAATAGTATTCAATAGGATTTTGGACTGATTCACCTACAGCTTTAAGCCCGGCAAAATGGATAACAGCCGATATCCTATTCTGAGAAAATATATTTTCTAACTCATCTCTATTTAATAGGTCAATATTATATGTTTTAAATGACTTACCCGTTATCTCTGACACCCTTTTTAATGCTTCTGGCTTACTATTTGAAAAATTATCTAGAACAATAATTTCATTGCCACTCTGTAACAGCTCTACGATTGTGTGACTCCCAATATATCCTGCTCCACCAGTTACAAGAATTGCCATTTATTTTTCCTCCTATAAAAGACTAAAAAATAATCACTTTTACCAGTTTAAATTAATATAATCGCTGAAATATTGTATTTGCAGACTAATTACATTTTCATAGTAATAATAAAAAAAGTAGCAAATTAGTATGCCATAATAGATTAACTTTTGATCTCTTACTCGAAATAATTTCACAATCCATGAAATTAAAATTAGCTGATAAAAACTAAAATAAATTGAAATTCTTGCAAAGATCCAATTTTGCGTTGAAATAAGCATAAAGACAAATCCAAGTAAAGCCATATTGACAACAATATCACTCTTTGGATTCATTTCTCTTAACCTCTCTCTTCCCACAAAAGCAATTAAAAGTGGAATTGCTGTTACTGCAACCCTAATAATGCTAGCTCCACCTTCTTGAAAGTTTTTATAGACTGCATACTGGGTATCTTGAATAGCGTTAAACAAATAAGTTGAAAGTTGATTAAATCCAATTATGAATACGATTGAAAATAATAATAGAGCGATTGTTACTTTTGACCATGCCTTAAAGCGCACAAGAAAATAAATTGGAATTAAAATAAGTGCAGTTTGATGAAATAAAGAAGCAAATAAAATAACGAGTAGATAGCGTTTAAAGCTACCTTCAAGCAATAGCCGTATACCTGCAAAAGCTATGGATGCAGCAAGTACTTGTCTGATTCCATTCATAGAGACCAGAAACAAACCACCAGTAATATATACATAAACGCTCAATTCAAAAATTCTTGAATAATTATACAAAGTAAAAATAACTAATACATTTGTGATAATCGCTGTTGTAATTAACAATATTTGAGGATTTGAAGAAAAATATTTTAAAATCATTTGCAGAATGCCGAATCCAATATCCTTAGACTCTAAAATATAGTTCCATGTAAAGTCATGTCTTTTATAGATATCCACATATGCATATGTGTCCCCGATATTTGATCTAAGTCCCGATACGCAAACTAGAGTTACTAATACAACAAATGCCAACGTTTTATTAGGTTTTATATAGACCGATGATAATGTTGCGGTGCTAGATATGCTAACCCTTGAGGTTACCCGTGCCATGAATGAAAAAACAAATACAATTGCTAAATTGAACCAAAATATAGTCATACCAATATCCTTCCAAAAAACAAAACCACTTTTTAGGCGGCTTTTGTTTTTGTCGTAATATAAATATATAAAGTTATCCCAAATGGAATCGCCAAGATTGTTAAACCTTTTTTAGGCGTCTCGTCTAAAAAACTCCAGTTTCTACTCATAATGCTACTAGAAACATAATGAATGGCTTGTCTGAATTTAAACAACTGACTTGCAAATGGCAATTTCATCATTTCTTTTCGATAAAATGCAAATCCATTCGGATTTTTAATATATTGACTTAACATATTTAAAGATGATCCATCTGCAAGATACTCTACATAGCATAAAGTTTCATTCATTAATAGCATTTCGTATTGTTTATCAAGCATGTGATATTTGTATGCTAGACCAACATAACGTTCATTTTTAAATAGTGGATATGGAAATTTTTTTGTTAACTCTGTTCGATATACAAGTTTTTTATCACCAGTTACTCCAAATTTATTATATAAATCAAATAATCTAGACTGTTTTCTATTAACCGGTAACTTTGTACCAATAATTTTTCCATCTGAATATGCATCTAGACCAATAATTCCACTCACATGATCGTTACCAAATTGATTCCAGTGCTTAATAATTTTTTCAACCGCATCTAAAGGCATATAATCATCTGAATCAATACAAACATTAAGTTCTGTGACAATTTTCTGGTAAGCGGTATTATGAGCACCATGCATTCCTTGGTTTTTCTGCCAATAATACATAATTTCAATTTTATTTTCTTCGATCCAACCTTCAACTAATTCTTTAGTATTGTCAGTTGAACCATCATCAATAATTAACCAGATAAATTCTTTGCAAGTTTGATTCTTTAAACTCTCGTAACATTTGTGAAGGCAGTATGCTCGATTAAATGTTGGAGTAAATACAGTTAATTTCTTCATATCCTACCTCCCTAACGAGATATATGTCTTTTGGGTATTCTCCGCTGTTATGCGAATATCATATCCTTTTTGGATCAATGCACTTCCCGCATTTCCTCTTTTAAAATTTCTTTTTGCTTCTTTCAAGATTTTCTCAACCCATTTTTCACTGTCATTTAATGAACAGTATTGAATTAGTCCCATCCCCATATCAACTTCTGTTGTAATCGTATCTGAAATAATACAAGTTAAACCTGCACCTTGTGCTTCTATTAACGTTACAGGTAAACCTTCGTGTAAAGATGGGAAAACAAATACATCCATTGCTTGTAAAAGTTTATAAATATCATCTCTAATACCAAGTAACTTTACATTTTTCTCTATTTGAAGTTCTTTTATTTTCGATTCTATTTTTGCTTGAAGGGAACCTCCTCCAACTAAGATTAGAACTGCACTCGGCATTTCTTTTAATAGTGAAGCAAAAATTTCTAGTAAAAAGAGATGATTTTTTTGTTGATTAAATCTTCCAACATGGCCAAGTACAAATGCTTTGTCCGAGATATCTAACTGATCCCTAATTTGTTTTCTTAAATTTAATGAGAATTGAAACCTCTCACTTTCAATTCCATTTTTTAAGATTAGTGATTCACTTGAACGTTTAGTAAATAACCACCTACTTGCTGACTCCGAACAAGCAAATAAATGGGTAGCATTGGGCTCAATGTATTTACCCGCATACCATTTATAAACCTGTGAAGCCAACCCACCTTCACTTTTTGTATTATGGCTGTGGGCAATTCTCGTGGGTATATTAGCTTTTTTTGCAGCTCTTAAAACTAAGCCACTCATTTTATCCATATGAGAATGTACGATTTTATAATTAGGATTTAGCCTAAAAAATTTATCTAGTTTTCTTATATAACCTATATGACCAACGTCCGTTATATATGGAATTCTATGAATCTTTCCACCCATGGCAATTATTTCAGAGTCATATGCCCCCTCTTTACACGTTAAAAAATCGAACTGTATTTTCGTTCGATCAATATTACGATACAAATTCATTATTAATGTTTCCGCGCCACCTCTGTTCATATTAACAACGGTATGTAAGATTCTTAAAGGGTCGCCCACATTGTATCCTCCATTTCCTTCATATAGCTCTTATATACCTCACTTTTTTCCAATATTACTTTATCAATGCTATATTTTCTCATAATGATCTTTCTACTATTGGCCCCAAGCCTCTCTTTGAGACCCTTTCTTTCGGCAAGGTCTTTTATAGCGCTTGAGAAACCAGTGGAGTCATTACTCTTTACAAGCCATCCATTTTTGTTATTAATTACAAGCTCTCTATGCCCTCGGTTATCTACTGCTATAATCGGTAAGCCACAAGACATGGCCTCCATTATATTGACCGGCAAACCTTCACGTAGACTAGACCCAACTGCAACGTCACACATAGGTAGGATTTCTTTAATATCCTTTCTAAAACCTAAAAACTCTACCATATGTGAAATTCCAAGTTGATTTGCTAACTGTTTACATTCATTTAGTAAAGCACCTTCCCCAGCAAGTAGAAGTTTTACATTCAACAATTCATCTTTCATTAGTGCCAATGAATTAAGTAGAAATTGTTGATTTTTATTTTTATTAAATTCTGCTGCATAAAAAAGCAAAAAGTCATCTGGTTGATATCCAAACGACTCTCTTACTACCTTTTTATTTAATTCATCAATTGGCTTAAAATCCTCTGTATCAATTCCAACCCCATGGATATGTACGATTCTTTTAATATTAAAACTTCTATTTGATAACTCATAATCTTCTTTATTAATCGTTATTAAACAATCTGATAGGGGTGCCATGAATTTTTCAATTGGATAATATAATAGCCAGTTTAATATAGGTGCACCCTTACAAAAATGGAATCCATGTGCTGTGTAAATCAATTTTGTTGTTCCTTTAGCCCTGGACTTACGAGCCGCAAGGCGAGCAAGTATCCCACCCATAGGAGTATGGCAATGTATGATCTCATAATTATTTTCATCTATTATATTTTTAAGGTCTTTTAGTGCCCTTATATTTTTAAAATTAAAAGGCGATCTTTGAATAGGTAGATTAAACTTTTTGTCGACATAATGAATATTGTTTTCTCCATTAGCAGCAATATGTACTTCCCAGCCATTATCCTTGAACCACTTTATATATGGCATATGAAATGCCGTAAAATGATAATCCACAGTTGCACAAAAGAGCACCTTTTTTTTCATCTTTTTCACCTATCAACGTTATTTTCTAATCATTTGACCCGCTAATTAATTCTTTTTTCATTAGTTCCGTTAAATAATCTAGAACACTATGTCTCAAGTCCTCCCTTTTAAGAGCAAACTCAAGAGTCGTTTTAATAAAACCTAATTTCTCGCCTACATCGTATCGAGTTCCTTCAAATTCATAAGCATAGACTGCTTCTTGTTTGTTAAGTTCAGCAATTGCATCAGTCAGTTGAATTTCATTTCCAGCCCCTGGTTTCTGATTACTTAAAATATCAAATATTCTCGGCGTTAGTATATAGCGGCCTAAAATCGCTAAGTTTGAAGGAGCTTCTTCTTGCTTTGGTTTTTCTACTAAACTATGAACATTATAAAAATGATTATCTATTAAACTCCCGTCAACAATTCCGTATCTAGAAACCTCAGCTTCATTTACAGTTTGTACACCTAATATAGAAGCATTATATCGATTAAATTGCCCAATCATCTGCTTTAAACATGGTGTATCGGCTTTAACAATATCATCGCCCAATAACACTGCAAATGGTTCATCACCTATAAATTTGCGTGCACACCAAATCGCATGACCTAAGCCCCTTGGTTCTTTTTGGCGAATATAATGAATGTCTACCATCTTTGATGATTTCTGAACCTCTGATAATAATTCAAATTTACCTTTTTCTAATAGATTTTGTTCTAATTCAAATGAATTATCAAAATGATCTTCAATCGCTCTTTTACCTTTTCCAGTTACAATAATAATATCCTCAATTCCTGATTCAATGGCTTCTTCAACTATATACTGAATAGTAGGCTTATCTACAATTGGCAACATCTCTTTTGGCATTGCTTTTGTTGCCGGTAGAAATCTAGTTCCTAATCCAGCAGCAGGTATTATGGCTTTTTTAATTTTCATTTTTTTCTCCCTTAATTTAAAATTGGTGTTGTAGCGTTCGTTTGAGAAATAACTTTATTATTAGCCAAATTTAATAATCTCTCTCTGAGGTCGTCCTTCTCTAAATCTGAAAAGTTATCAATAATTTCATGTATTTCACTTATATGCAAATCCGTTGTTTTTCCAATATAAATCTTCGGATAAATTTGTTCTTCATGAATTTCTTCTTCTTTTAATAATTCCTCAAATAGCTTCTCTCCCGGTCTCATTCCTGAGAATTCAATCTCTATATCCTCAAGTGAATTACCTGATAATAAAATTAAATTTCTAGCAAGATCTACTATTTTTACTGGATCGCCCATGTCTAATACGAAGATTTCGCCGCCCTTTGCTAATGCCCCTGCTTGTATCACTAGCCTAGATGCCTCGGGAATCGTCATGAAATAACGCACCATATCTGGGTGAGTAACAGTGACAGGGCCTCCATTTTCAATTTGCTTTTTAAAAAGTGGAATAACACTCCCTCTACTACCTAGCACATTTCCAAATCGAACTGCTACAAATTTGGTATCACTATTTTTATCCATATCTTGAATAATCATTTCTGCAAGTTTTTTTGTTGAACCCATTACACTCGTTGGATTGACAGCTTTATCAGTTGAAATCATGACAAATGTTTTTACACAATGCCAGCTAGCTGCTTTTGCAACATTCATAGTACCAATTACATTATTTTTAATTGCTGCCTCCGGATTTCGCTCCATTAAAGGTACATGCTTGTGTGCTGCTGCATGGTAGACAACATCCGGATTATATTGTTCCATAATTGACATCATTTTCTTTTCGTCTTGTAAATCAGCAATCTCTGTTATAAATTCAATGCTAGAATCCTTAAAACTATTCTTTAATTCCATTTCAATTGAATAAATGCTATTTTCACCATGGCCAAGTAAAATTAATTGTTTTGGATTAAAGTTAGAAATTTGTCGTGAAATTTCCGAACCGATTGATCCTCCCGCTCCTGTAACTAATACAACATTATTTGTAATTGATTCAGAAATGCTGCCCATATCCATTACAACAGGATCCCTTCCTAATAAGTCCTCTACTTGAACATCACGGAATTGATTGACTGAAACCTTACCAGTAATTAGATCTTCTAACATAGGTAGTATTTTAGTACTAGCGTTTGTTTTAGAGCATTCCTGAAAGATAATATTTAACTCCTTTTTATGTAACGAAGGAATTGCAATAATAATATTTTCAATTGAATATTTACTTACAACACTTTCAATTTTTTCAACCCCACCTAAAACAGGAATTCCTAGTATATCTAAGTGATGTTTTTTTACGTTATCATCTATAAAAGCAACAGGATGGAGATGACTATAATTATCGTTGCTCTTTAAAAGCTGTCTTGCAACCATAGTGCCTGCTGCGCCAGCACCAATAATTAGGGTTCTCTTCTTAATAATATTTTTTCTAACGAGTGAATCTCGATATAACCTCCAAGTAAATCTTGAACCACCTATTAATATCATATGAAGTAACCAAGCGACCGCAAATAACCTGAAATATGTTTTTTGCATAATCATTTGCTGGATAATTAAAGATGTAACTATTGAAGACGTTACAATATTAAAGATAATAATTATTTCACCTATACTTGCATATTCCCATGCCTTTTTATAAAGTTTAAAAATTAAAGAAAAAATATGATGGCTTAATAAAAGAAAAAGTGAACTTATAAAAACAGGTTTAATAAAAATATCAATTGTTGCGTCTACCAAAAATCGACTAATAAAAATGGATGTGAGTGCAATACATGAATCAATAATTATAAATAGAGATAATCTTTGCCTATAAGTCACTTGAATGCTCCTCTCATAAACCATCCTACGTTATATAATTCAAGCTTTTTTCTACCATCGTCATTTA
Organism: Bacillus sp. AFS029533; assembly: GCF_002585125.1. NCBI lineage: Bacteria > Bacillati > Bacillota > Bacilli > Caryophanales > Bacillaceae > Bacillus > Bacillus sp. AFS029533. The sequence continues at coordinate 36,751 of NZ_NUQC01000048.1, forward strand.
TTTTATTATTTGGTAATCCGTTAGTTTCATCTAGCCGTTCAAATTGTTGAATGATTCTAATTCTATTCTTTAGTGTTTTAGGTAGCCTATCCTTATTTTTCATATTCACATCCCCATACTGTATTAATAAAGTGCTTATTTTTGCACTCTTTTAAAAAAAGCACATAAATAAACACTTTATATAAAAAACGGGCATTCAACCCACCCTCACACCACACTCTTGACGACTTGCGTCTAAGGTATATTTCAACCCACAGCATGATCGAGTGCCTACATTGATAAAGGAAAGTAGACATTACCTAAACTATTCTATCAAACATCGTTCTTAATTAAGAACAAAACAGTAAAAATTTTACTTACTTTTCATTTATAATTGCACCGATCAATCGGCCATGTGATAGCTCAATTACTCTACTAGCCTCACTCGTCTTCTCTATTTCAGTTTTACCACGGTTAAGTACTAAAACTACACCATCACATTGATTTGCAAGTACTCTTGTCTCTGTATAGTCTAATATTGATGGTGAATCAATTAGTACAATATCATAAGAGGTAATCAATTTTTTAAATAACTCTTTTACCGATGAATTCGCCAAAAGTTCTACAGGATTAAAGTTAATTGTGCCACTAGTCAATACATCCAAATTTTCAAAATCTGTACTTGTTACTACATCTTTAAGCTCTATACGTTTTGTTAACAAATCTGTTAAGCCAACATTGTTCTGTAATTTAAAAATTGTATGTATTGAGGCTTCCCTTAAATTAGCATCGATCAATAAGACTTTTTCTTTCTGCTGGGCCATCGATACAGCTAAATTAGCGCTAATTGTTGAATTTCCTTCACCTTTACCAGTTGAAGTAATTAAGAGGATTTTATTTTTGATTTCCTCAGTTAAAAAGTGTAAATTTATACGTATTGTTCGAAATTGGTCAGATATAATTGAATTTGGATTTGTAAACGTTACTAGATTTCTTTTTTTAAAGGCTGTGTTTTGTTTTCTTTTATTAAATATCAACATTCTCACCTTCATTTTTTAATAATTTATATTTCTTTTTCTCAGTTAGTAACTTTTTCTTATTCATATTTGGAACAACGCCAATTACAGGTACCCCTAGGATTTCTTCGACTTCGCTTCGTCTTTTAATTGTTTGATCTAAAGAATCCATTAAAAATACTAATGCAATACTAATAACGATCCCCATAACAAATGCAAAAATAATGACTTTATTACTTTGCTGATTAATTGGCAATGAGGCTGCCTCTGCTGGGGTTAACAATTGAACATTTTTAAAATTTAATAGATTACTAACTTCATCTTTAAATGATTTTGCAGTTTCGTTCGCAATATTTTTAGCAATAGTTGAATCGGTATCTTGTACTGTAATACTAAAAATAGTTGAATCACCTATTCTTTGCACGTCTAATTTTTTTGCTAGAGTGTCTTTAGAAATATTAAGGTGTAAATTATTAATTACTCTTGCCAAAACAGTTGGATCATTAATCATAACTGCTAACGTACTTAAATCATCCTTTGAATTAATCATTATTCTAGTAGAAGACTCATACACAGGAACATAATTGTTATAAAATTTCTGATATAGGTAACCAACTGATGTAGTTAATATAGTAAAAACAATAATAATCCAAAATCGACTTTTAATTACATCAAAATATTCCTTTATATCAATTTCCTTAGGCCTTACACTATTCATCCATTCACCTTCACTTTTTAGTATTTTTTACTTGATATAAAACATGACGAAAGATTCTATATAACGAACAACGTTTTAATAAGCTACCAAAAATAGTATGTACGCATATAATTATGCATAATAAGTACTCTTATGACTAACTAAAATCTGAAAATTAGGGTAATTATGAACTTAATTTTAATTCTTTATAATGAACTAGTCAATAATATTTTCGCTCCAATTTATACCTATTTTACTACACTTTAATAATAGTAGATTCTAGTAAATTAATTATAAATTCCTAGTAAATTTATTGTTAATAAATTATGTTTAGTACTAAACATAAGAACAAAGATGTTCTTTTAAATGAACATTTACCATACTAAATTACTAGGAAAAATTAGTTTTTTTTAATAATCTTCCATTTACTTACTAGATAGTTTCACCATCTTTTATGCTTTCTCTTAATTAGTACAAGCAATTTGGACTGAAATAAATATACTACTCCTATAAATATACTAATTTATAAGGAGTGTCATGTTATTTGGCAATTAGTAGTCCAAAGATTAATAGTTTACCTGTTGTAACAAGTATCAACGCAAGCTCCTATACTGTAAGTGGTAGCGGAATTGCAAATGCTACTATTTATTTAACGTTTAAAGATCCTAACAAAAATACGATTTCTACTACTGTTAAAGCAACTTCAAGCGGTACCTTTTCTACAAAATTTAATCTCATTACTCTAAAAGATGGCCAATTAAATTTGGAAGCTTATCAAAAAGATACAAAAGGTAATACAAGTGGAAAGGTTAATAAGACTGTTTTAAAAGATACCGTTGGTCCAACGATTCTTTTAAGTGTCTCAAATATTACTTTACAAAATCAAAGTGCTTATCCAGTAAATGGAAAAGTGGAAGCAAACCAAAAAGTAACAGTAACTGTTAGTGATGGTATTCATAGTCCACTCTCTAAAGTAACTACATCTGATACAAGTGGCAATTTTTCAGTATTATTTAATATGAGTTCTTTAAATAATGGAAGTATTACAATCACTGCTGTCTCGAATGATCAATATGGCAATCAATCTACGAGTTCCACAGTTGTCACAAAAGATACTACGGTTGTATCTCCTCCAGCTGGAGTATATGAACTAACTTCGCAAGAAAGAACTAGATGGGGAATTTATAATGATAATTCTCATCCTATTGAAACTACAAATGGATTTAACCAGGCATTACAGTGGGCAACTAGTAACGGATACACTACCTTTCATGTATTAGGTGGTACGTACTTGATAGCTAAGGGCGTTGAAGATAAAGATCATAATGCTCAAATTAATATGGTAAGTAATATGACATTTTTAATGGATAGTGATACGGTTCTTCAAAAGGAAACAAATAAATGGGAACAATACGCTATTATTTCGCTAAGTAAAGACATTGTGAATGTGACTATAAAAGGTGGGACCTTGAAAGGTGACCGATATACTCACGATTACACTTATGTTGGTCCTTACACTTCAGGTACGCATGAGTGGGGATTTGGAATCATAACAGAGGGAGCAAGTAATGTCATTATTGATGGTGTTATTTTTACAGATTTTACCGGTGATGGTGTTCAAGCCGGTGGTACAACAGTCACAGGCGAATCGATTGATTCAACCAACCTAGAATTAGGTGGATTAGATGCAAATGGAAACCCTATTAGCCAATCAGGAAAAATTCGCACTAAACCTTATACGCTTAGTGATCCAGCGTATCAAAATCCTCATTTTAGAAATATTATGATGTGGAATCCTGAAGGTGTATCCGGGAAATACGATTTATATTATTATCGCTCAGATGGAAGTTTAATTAAAACTGATAAAGATCAAGATTTCAATTCATCTTTTGGATATTCTAAGATTCCAGATGACGCGGTTAAATGGCGTGCTGTTTTTAATGCTACAAGTACAGCAAATGTTGGTGTTCAAATGATGTCCGTTGCTGTTACAGAAAATTTATTGATACAAAATTGCAATATCGGCAATAACCGTCGACAAGGCATAAGTTTAGTAGGCACTGATGGTGTCAAAATACTCAATAATAAAATACACGATATAAGTGGAGTCGCTCCTGGAAGTGGAGTTGATTTAGAGCCTGGATTTTACCCGGGTATAAATACGGAGATAAGCGGAAATGAATTTTTAAATAATAAAATTCATATGGTACTCTCTTATGGTGGCCATGCAATAGCAAATAATAACTACTTTGGTCCTGATGCTGCTTTTGCTTCAACTAGCTGGGGTGGCGTTTCTGCTTCTAATAACACCTTTGACAATTCTTCATTTGTAAGTTCTGACGGCTCTTCTAATATTACTTTTACAAATAACAAACTAACAAAAAGTGGAGCAGTTTTTGACGGTGGAGAAAATATAATTGTTGATGGTCTTGTTGGTGTTGATTCAGATATCAGCTTTACTCAGACTGTTGAAAACGGCATAAGCGCATCCAATATTTCTCTTACATCTTCTGGACAAGATTCAGAATTACATGGTTTTGCTATATGGGGAGACAAGCCAATAACGTTAAGTACTATTTATCTAGAAGGAAACAATGGTCTAAGTGGCAATGGACTCGCTTCGAATGTATACTCGAATGTTACATTTAATAATACTACTGAATCTCGATTAGCTTCTGGAAACTATAACAATCTAATTGTTACAAATGGAAAGATCAATTTCTATCCTGGAAAAGTAACTATTAATCAGGGACAGTTTAAAAATAGTACTGTCATACTTGATAATGACAATGGATATCCAAATGTTACTATATCAAGCTCAACATTCGACTTCGATAAATCTGTATCAGGTAACATTATTTTAGTAAATAATGCAACAAGTTTTTCCTTTCTTAACAATACAATAAATGATAGTGTAACAACTTCTGCAGATCATCCAATCATTCAAATCGGCCGTGACGCATGGAAAAATTCTCCTACTCAAGTTAAAGGAGCAGTAATTAAAGGAAACAAAATAACATCCAAAATAAAAAGGGTTGGAATTGACACAACTAACGGTGGTATCGGTGCGCCTCCTTATGATATTGAAGACAACACATTAATCAATAATACACTTGCATTAACATCTAAAGATATTAACAAAAACAATACAGTCACTTAAAAAAATAGTTGAAACAATAGGTGCGTTAATTATTTATTAAAGTAAAATTCAACTACTATTAATTTATCTGATATTACTATACAAAAATATTCATTCTAACGATTACACATATTACTTCATACACAGTTTAAAACTTTCTACAAAGTAAGTTCTAGTTATGGATAGGTGGTTGAATCTATAATGGTCTAATCAATTTGTTTAAACGGATTGATTAGACTTACATATAAGCGTTTAATTATAAGAAGCATAATTGTTTAGCAAATGTATTTTCATATCATGAATTAATCGTTAAATAGACAGTCTTAAATTGTTAATTTAGGGGATTCTACTTATATCTTATTTTGAAAGGAAGCTACTAAATGGAACAAACTCTTTATGAAAAATATGGTGGAGAAGAAACAGTTGGAAAAGTAGTAGATTATTTTTACGATGAATTAGTCCTAAAAGATGAAACAGTTAATCATTTCTTTGATCAAACGGATATGGACAAGCAACGTCGTCACCAAACAAAGTTTATTAGTTTTGCTTTAGGTGGACCTAACAAATATACTGGCAAATCCATGTCAAAAGCTCATGAAGGAATGAATATTCAACCCGAACATTTTAATGCAATTGCTACCCATCTCCATGATGCACTAGCTCACTTCGGGGTATGCGAAACAGACATCGATCAAGCCCTAACAAAGGTTGAATCACTGAGAGATGACATACAATATAAATAATAGTTCAATAAAAGCTACTATCTATGATAGTAGCTTTTACAGAGTGTTGAAATATAAAA
>NZ_NUQC01000049.1:0-19755 GCF_002585125.1 Bacillus sp. AFS029533
TGATAATTTCATCATTATTAAATGTTCATTTAATGTGCGTTTTCCCTATTGACCATTTTATATTTCAACACACTGAAAAAAAGAATCTTAATCAGATTCCTTTTTCGTTTCTATGGTAACTTGCTGTGTTATTAATGATCGTCCAGTACAATATTTCTGTTTCCATTCCCTGTTAACTGGGCTTCGAACGCGTCAATTATATGCAAAAATCGATCTGCTTCTCTAAATACATGGTCTGCTAGCAGTGGATGAATGATACTTTTAATTCTACAAGCTTCTATTAGGTCGCGAGCTGTTTTCTTAAAATCCCTAAGTGATTTTACCGATACTCGGTTTTCATCAAGGAATTGGTCAAGTATCGGAACAGTTTCCGATTGTGGTCTCATTGATTCTAAATCTACGGCTTGGTAGAGAAGTTGATCAAAATCATGGCTAAATTCCCTCGCTTGATCTACTAGTTTTCTTTCTGATGGATCTAATAAATGTCCGATAAATTTTGCATGGTCTGCCATAATTCTTAAAAAGAAAACATTTTCCTGAATAATTGCAGCAGGTAGCGGTTGGAGTTGACCATTATTTAATTCAGTCAACCGATTTGCAAAATAAGCCGCTTCCCTACTAGTATGATCAACTAATAAAGGAAAGTTATTTCCAGTTATTTTACAAGTAAGGAGTAAGTTAAGGATTTTCCGCTTATAGGCCCAAATCATCGAAGCAGCTTGATGAACCTCACTATTAAACTGTTTAATTTGCTGAGGATCCGTTTGAAGCGAAAATGATTGAGCTTTATTTCCTATTGCTTCAAAAACTTGATAAAATTGATCTGCTTCTTGTATTAACTCAGTATCATCACAATTAAAGCCTAATTTAAGAAATAGTGAATGCTCTTTCATAATCCTTGACCAAAACATAATCTCATCTAAAGAACGTGCTATAAATGCATCCGACAATCGGACCCCTCCTAACATAATTCATTTCACTTTCTAATATATTGATGAAAAAATGAATTATTACTGATACATCTTTCTTAAGTAGATTAGCTATTAGATTACTAAAAAAATATAAAAAAGCATTACCTCAATAGAAGTAATGCTAAAATATTTATTTGAAAACTAGAACTTTTTCACCAGCTTTTGCTGCAAATAAAGCAGCACTTGCTTCCGCCAGTCCGGCGCAGATAATTACGATATCATACAATATTAAAATCGCTCCTTTTTACATATAAGATTGATTTAAATACTGTAATCGTTATTCTGTCGTCGCCTTATTAATCCCTGTATGAATAGATTGCAAATTAATTAAAACCTGGGAAACTTGAGAGATCAGAATAATTAATCCATAAAAGTACAAACGCAATAATACCTAATAATAATATTGTAAAAGTTTGTTTAAACGAATCCTTCACACGGATATGTGATATTATTCCACCAATTGCCACGATTCCTAATAACAAACCACTCGCTGGAACCCAACTTTCTTCCCAAAATCCAATAATTAATCCAACTGCTCCAACCAATTCTACTAATCCAGTAATTACTCTGAACCATTGTGCTAATTTCAAGTGATTAAAACTTTCAACACTCGTTTTTGAACCAAAAAGTTTAGCCAACCCAGCAATTAAAAACATAAGAGCTAATAAAATTTGCAAGATAATTGATAAAATATCCATTTTTTATCACCCCTTTACTAATATATATGCAATTGAAAAAAGCACATATTACTACAAAAGTAAACTATTCAATCTAAAATTTGGATTAGAATGTTTATTAAAATCAGTAATAATGGGTAGCGGTTTCTTAATTAGTTACAGCAAGTATTTTTTTGAAAATACTGAAATATCTTGACACTTTTTAAGTGAATTGATATTGTTATTAAAAATATATATTTCTTATCCAGAGAGGTGGAGGGACTGGCCCTATGATACCTCAGCAACAGGTCTATTAAGATACTGTGCTAATTCCAGCGGGTGAAACTCCTGATAGATAAGACCACTCATTTTATTTGTCAGTAGCGCACTCTTTTTTAGAGTGCGTTTTTGTTTTCTCTGGATAGTATCAAAAGGAGATTAAAAATGGAAAACATCGATAGGCAAGAATTTCAAAGGAAAATGCAAGCGCGTCATTTAGTCATGCTATCACTTGGAGGGGTTATTGGAACTGGCTTATTCTTAAGTTCGGGTTACACGATTCAACAAGCTGGTCCATTTGGTACAATTCTATCCTATCTGATTGGTGCGCTAGTGGTTTATCTAGTCATGTTATGTTTAGGGGAGCTTTCCGTACATATGCCTGAAACGGGCGCATTTCATAGTTATGCAGCTAAATACATTGGACCGGGTACAGGATATACAATAGCCTGGTTATACTGGTTAACTTGGACTGTTGCTTTAGGTTCTGAATTTACAGCCGCAGGATTACTTATGGAGCGTTGGTTTCCATCGATTAATGTTTGGGTATGGAGTGCTCTTTTTGCCATTATGATCTTTGTATTAAACGTCCTTACGGTTAAGTTTTTCGCTGAAACTGAATTTTGGTTTTCATCGATAAAGGTTATAGCAATTGTGATCTTTATTATTTTAGGAGTAGCGGCAATGCTCGGGTTTCTTCCAATGACTCATTCAAAAACAGCCCCATTTTTTTCTAATTTAACAAGTGCAGGTTTATTTCCTAATGGTGCTACAGCCATTATAATGACCATGCTTGCGGTTAATTTTGCTTTTTCAGGAACAGAATTAATAGGCATTGCAGCCGGTGAAACAGCCAACCCGGAAAAAACGATACCGAAGGCCATTCGTACTACCCTGTGGAGATTGATTATCTTTTTTATAGGAACAATTATTGTTTTATCTGCTTTATTACCTATGTCGGATGCAGGGATATTAAAAAGCCCCTTTGTTGCTGTTCTAGAACGAATTGGGGTGCCCTATTCAGCCGACATAATGAATTTTGTTATCCTAACAGCCATTCTTTCTGCGGCAAACTCAGGTCTTTATGCCTCTTCTAGAATGCTTTGGTCACTTGCAAATAAGAATACAATATCACCGATTTTTGGAAAAATGACAAAGAAGGGTGTTCCAATCAATGCTGTTATTTTCTCAATGGTGGGTGGAGGTTTGGCGTTGCTCTCTAGTATTATAGCTCCAGATACTGTCTATATCGCACTAGTTTCAATTTCTGGTTTAGCCGTGGTTGTTGTTTGGATGAGTATTAGTGTTTCACAGTTCTTATTTCGCAGACAATTTTTAAAAGAAGGAAATTCTGAAAAGGATTTGATCTATCGTACACCATTATATCCATTGGTACCAATTTCTTCTTTTATCCTTTGCCTGGCTTCATGTATTGGAATTGCATTTGATCCAACACAGAGAATTGCGTTATATTGCGGCATACCGTTTATTTTGCTTTGCTATGGAAGTTATTATCTATCAAAATATCTTAAGAACAGGGGCGTAAATTATGTCGAACAAAATCAATCCAATTGAAGCTATTTTATCAGAATATTCCATAATGATTCTTGACGGAGCATTAGCTACAGAATTGGAGGCACATGGATGTAATTTGGACGATCCCCTTTGGTCGGCACGCGTGTTATTAGAAAATCCCGAACTAATTTACCGAGTTCATTCAGACTATTTTCGTGCAGGAGCAGACTGTGCCATAACAGCAAGCTATCAAGCTACTATTAATGGTTTTTCCGCACGTGGAATACAAGAACAGGAAGCTTTGGAGTTAATCAGGAAAACTGTGCTACTTGCAAGAAGAGCAAGAGATGATTTTTGGAAGGAGAACAAGCAAAAGAATAGGCCTAAGCCATTGGTTGCTGCGTCAGTTGGACCGTATGGTGCTTACCTTGCGGATGGCTCAGAGTATATAGGCAACTATGGTGTATCAGATAAAACATTAGAAGACTTTCATCGTTCTAGAATATCAGCTTTGATTGAAGCTGGTGCAGATCTATTAGCATTCGAAACAATCCCTTCATTGCATGAAGCAATAGTTTTAGATAGATTATTGCGTGAGTTCCCAGAAACATATGCGTGGCTATCCTTTTCTTTAAAAAATGAAAAAGAGATTAGTGAAGGTACGAAGCTTGCTGAGTGTGCAAGAGTTTTTGAAAAAAGTGAGCAAATTGTGGCAATAGGCATCAATTGTGCACCAGTAACTGTTGTAACTGGTGCCATCCAGGAATTGAGAGAAAATACGAAAAAGCCAATTCTTGTTTATCCCAACTCTGGTGAAACTTATAACCCGGAAACAAAAACATGGCATGGGCATGAACAGTGTGGCACCTTGGGTATACAATCTGAAGAATGGTACCAATTAGGTGCACGTTTAATAGGTGGATGCTGCAGAACGACACCTCAACAAATTAAGGATATATCGAAAAAATGGCGCCATTCAGAGGTTTTCTAATTGCATAAAGCAAAGTAATAATTGAGGTTGATTACTTAATAAGCAAAATGATAGAACATTAAATTTTCATAGGCAATAGAATGATTAGAAGAAACTTATTAACAATTTTTACAAATAATTGTTAATAAGTTTACTTTTGTATAGTAAATCTATTTTTTATTAGAGTCCAAAATGTTGCTTTGCCAATTCCTTATATCTCATTTCATCAATATCCTCTTTCGTTACTACACCGTTAATCCATTGTGTAAAAGAAGTATTCGTTAAAGTTTTATTCCCCTCATTTGTCAGTTGAGTCATTAAAGGGTTTTTATTAAATGGGGATTCCTCGTGCTCAGCAATAATTGTTTGAATCTCATTAAATTCGGACACATCCGAAATGACATCGCATGAATCAAATGCATATCCAATTCTCCAAACGGGATCTTTATGTTTTAGTTTTAACATCAATACATAATCCCCGAATTCTGTGCCTTCTTTTTTAATTCGAAAATCTCCATTACTAGAAGTAATCATCTCACCGGAAAAGGGAACTGCTTTTAAAGGAAGATTGGCTCCAAATCCCGTATCAATTAAATATGATTCTTTATTTTGTGTTAATAGGATTGTCACATGTGTTCTTCCAAAAGTCGGATATTTTTGAGCTATATTGTCATAAACAACCCCTCTAACTAACCTCACGTTAAACCCATTTTCAAGAAGAAATAAATACAGTAATGAATTCAATTCATAGCAGAGACCACCTTCGTTTTTTACTAATAATTTACTAATTAAATTTTCTCGGTTGATCTCATTCGTTTTATTTCCTATAATACAAAGATTTTCAAAAGGTATATTTTTAGCTGTTTTTTCAAGAATGTCATTTAAATTATTAAAGTTAATCACTTCATTATTACGTAATCCGATTCTTTTTCGAAACAATAAATTAAGTTCGCTCATTAACGATTCCTCCTGTCACATCAAACTTTTAATTAATCATACCATTTAAGTTTATAAGCGAAAAAAAATAAGCTGCAAAAGCAACTTCATGCCGTCAAAAATTTAGATTGTCTCTTATAATCTTTTTTCAAAATAATATTGATTATACCCTTTTGGATGATTCTCAATTATTCCAAACACTTTAAAACCATGCTTTTTATAAAATTTTGGAGCTTGAAAACTAAAAGAATCTACTTTAATAAGGCGACATCCATTTTCGATTGCAAATTCTTCCATTTGATTGATTAGCTGACTACCAAAACCTTCATGTCTATATTCCTCTGACACCCATAAGAAGTCGATAGATAAATGGTGCCAATACATCCTTCCTGTAATTCCACCTACTATTTCCTCTTGATCATTTCGAACGACAAAGCTTATATTTTCCGACGGTGCTTTCCTCTCATCAGGAAGGTTTTTAGTATTAAATTCAATTAATTTCTTTCTAATATAATCACTATCCTCTTGTACCCATTGTTTTACTATTTTCATTTTTATTTCTCCTACTTTTATATTCGACTTATAGCATTTCTTAATTAATAGTACATTCTCTAAATAACGCTATTTTCCTTTTAATATCATTCTTAACCAAGAAACTAACTGAATAAGTTATAAATAAAAAAACCTTCAATAATAAGAAGGTTTTAATTTAAATCTTATGGTATAATTTTCCAAAAGGAGTGAAATCAATATGGATAACGTGCTTCTTCCTCTATTTTCAATCCTACCGATTTTGTTTTACTTAGCACCTTTTGTTTTTATGGTTTGGTTTCTATTAAAATTCCTAAAAATTCAACAAGAGAAAAATCAAATTCTTAAAAATATTTCAGATAAACTGGATCACTTAAATAACAATCATTCAGAAACCTGAAAGAGCATATGTCTCTTTCTTTTTTATTTTTTAGAGACTGGTATCCATATTTCGCTCTTAAAAGTTGGTGATGTAATATCTTTCTGTTCATTCCACAATATTTCGGGACCTTCTACTTGATGGTAATCAGAAGATGGAAACCATTCTGAATAAATTCGTCCCCACACTTCTTGCAATGCATCTGGAAATTTTCCAATCGCTTCGAAAACTGCCCATGTAGACGCAGAAACTTCAAGTTGAATGAATTCATTTGGACAGTCTTTTGTAGTGGCAACACCAATATAATGATCAAGCTCTCCTTTTTCTTCCATTCTACCTTCAGAAAAATTTGTTGATGCACTTATTATGCCATTCGGTTCAACATTGGAGAGTTCTTTTAGTTTAGTTATTTTTTCCATTGTTAAAGTTTTCCACATCGATGCAATTTCCGGATTAACTCCATTAAAAATAATCGGAACTCTCTTTTTTATCCCTACAATTCGAAATGCTTCTTTTTCTTCAATACGATAGTTCATTTCAGTTCCCCCTTTAATTGATAATTGGAAGGTCATTCGTGGAAATGCTTTTAGCGAATTGCCGTTATTTCTAGCTTCTGACGGAGTAATTCCATGCAAGTTTTGAAAGGCTCTCGTAAAAGAATCCGGAGAATTGTATCCGTATTTTAATGCAATATCAATTATTTTCTTGTTATGATCTTTCAGTTCAAATGCTGCAACGGTAAGACGGCGGCGACGTATATACTCTGAAAGAGAAATTCCTGCAAGAAACGAAAACATTCTTTTAAAATGATACTCAGAACAAAAAGCCCGTCTAGAAAGCTCTTTATAGTCGATCTCACTTGTCAGATTTTCTTCAATATATATTAGTGCATCATTCATATTTTTTAACAAATCCATTTTATAACCTCCTTCATCAATAGAATAACAGGAACGAAATTAGCCAACCCGACATTTCTTGCTAAATAATGCAGGGTATTATTATTAAAGGGAGCCACATTAAGTAGCTCCCAAAAATAATAGCTTTTTACATCGATAATTTAAAATCTTCTTTTACATTCAATTTCTTATTAACTTTAACATAAACCAAAATAGCATTAAGTAGCAATAATGCACTTGTAACAAAAAATACGTATTTCACACCTAAATATGCTCCAATTTGCCCACCTAAAATGGAACCGACAAATACGCCTAAATATCCAGCTGACATATTAAATCCAAATACTCGACCGGTAATGGCATCTGGTGTAATTCGCTTAACTAATGTATTAATAGACGGGGTTAAGCCCGCTGTTGCTAAACCTAAAATAAATCGGAGTCCCATCAATTCCCAAGCGTTTTTTACAAATGCTTGTGGAATAACCATCAGACCTGAAACAATCAGTGCAACGAATATAACTTTATGTGGACCAATTCGGTCTGAAATTTTACCTAATCTCGGAGCAGCAATAATGCTTGCCAATCCTGATGCTGAAAATGCCATACCCGCTAACAATGCAACATGTGTAGAATGAGCTGATAGCTGAGAAATGTAAACAGTAATAACTGGTTCAATCGAATAAAGCGCTATTGTTAAAACAAAAAAAGTAATGAACATTGTGATCATTAAGCTTTTATCCGGAATAATACTCCATATCTCCTTAAACTTAAGCACTTTTTTATCTTGGCGAGTAAATGATTCTTTTACAAATAATGCAGTTGTAATAAACGCAACCATCATGAGTCCACCTGTTAAAAAAAACACATTTTGTAAACCTACAGTCTCTCCAATATAACCTCCAACCATCGGACCAAGTAATGAACCTGCTATACTTGCAGTTGAAAGTGTACCTAATGCCGATCCCGCATGCTCTTTATCTGTTTGCGTTGCGATTAAAGTTGTACAAGCTGTACCGTAACCGGTAATGACACCTTGTAAAAGTCTTAAACCAATTAAAATATAGACATTATGTGCGAAACCCATACAAAAAATAATAATTGACATACCAAGGCTTGCTCTTAGCAGCATTGGTTTTCGTCCAAACTTATCCGCTGCCAAACCCCAAATAGGAGAAAAAATAGCTGAAATAATAAAAGTTACCCCAAAAGCAATCCCTGAAAATTGACTAATTAATGCAGAATTATGAACACCAAGTTTATCAATATATAGGGGTAATACTGGACCAAGTTGGCTCATCCCAATACTTGTTACAAACATTCCAAACCAACAAACAATTAAATTCCTTTTCCACAATAACATCATTTCCCCCTCCTTTTTGATAAAAATAAAATCAATATAAAAAGTCTCGAAAATGAGACAAATAAAAAATAACAATAAGTTTTAATATACACATAACACTAAACTATATTTTATAGTTTGTAAATTATATTATATAGTTTACTAATTATCATCAGAAGTGTTAAACTATTTTCAGTAATATAGTCTCTCTTTAAAAATACGTTGTATTTAGGTATTGTATCTTTAAGGACATAAGTTGATTGGCAGTGGAAATCAGCTTATTCTATAAAAACAATTTATCTAAACATGAGACGGGAGCAAAAAAATGGTTCAAAAAAGAAATTTAACAAAAGAAAAAATTATTGAAGTGGCTTTTTCATTGGCTAATGAAATCGGACTTAATCAAGTTACTTTTCCAAAAATTGCAGAGAAGCTGGATATTAAATATCCATCTTTATATAACCATTTTGCGAATATGGACGATTTAAAATTGAAAATGACGATTTCACTTTTAAATAAATTAAATTCTACTTTAATGCAACGATTAGTCGGTAAAAGTGGTGAACAAGCGATTAGAGAAATTGCTTATGTATACCGTGATTTTGCATTTGATAATCGAACTGGTTATGGACTTTTTATGAATATCCCGAGTACGGAAAATGATGATGTTAAACGACTTGCTAGGGAAACAACTGGAATTATTCATCAAATACTAAAGTTTTATATTACGGACCCTACTTTATTAATTCATCAAGGCCGAGCATTAAGAAGCATTTTACACGGATTTGTCTCGATGAATTTCCTTGGATATTTCCAACATCCTGTAAATGTAGATGACAGCTTTGACGTTATGATTGATGACTTTATTTCTTCTGTTTCAAAAACTCAAAAAGTAGAATAAGTTTGTAGCAACAAAAAATGTGAACACTAAACTAGGCAACTTTCTTTAGATGTCTAGTTTAGTGCTCACATAAGACAAAGGGAGGTGTGGTAAAGGCAATAAATGCTTTTACCATCTAAATGAAGATAGCAAAAGGTATTGAAACAATTGAATTAGAAATGAACTTTACTGGACAGTTAAATATTATTCATCCAACATTACTTTGGGATGAACAAGAAGTAATCTTAGTAGATACAGGAATGCCAGGGCAAACTGGGGAAATTCGTGAAGCGATAGAAAAAGCGGGATTGGAGTTTAACAAGCTGTCTAAAATTATTCTTACACATCAAGACATTGATCATATTGGGAGCCTTGCTGAGCTTTTAAAAACTGCTGATCAAGAACTTGAAGCGCTATCACATAAAGAAGACAAGCCATATATTGAAGGTGATAAAGCTTTAATTAAAGTAAATCCAGAACGAATTGCAAAAATGATCGAAACTGTCCCTGAAGAAATAGGAAAAAAAATAAAAGCAATCTATGATACACCACTAAATGCTAAAGTTAATACAACTTTATCTGAAGAAGAAGTTTTACCATATGCTGGTGGAATCACTGTGATCTTTACACCTGGACATACTCCTGGTCACATTTGTTTATATCATCAAAAAAGCAAGACATTAATTGCAGGTGATGCTGTTGTTGCAGCTGATGGTGTAATTATGGGTCCAAATCCAAATGCTACACCTGATATGGAAACGGCTCTATTGTCCATTAAAAAATTAACAAAATATGATATTGAAACAATCATTTGTTACCATGGCGGAGTTGTAAATGAAAATGTAAATGAACAGCTTTTAGCATTGGCTAACAATAATTAATATACTGTAATCAATTTGGGCACCAAATAAGGTGCCCTTTTTTGTATGTTTATTAAGCTTGTTTTTTACCATTTATAAATGAACATAAAATTAATACAATTAACATTCCTAAACATACAAAAATACTTAACCTGTTCTGTTCACTGAATGCAAATGCTACACAACTTACACCTAAAGCAATTACTGTAAATGATGTTATATATGGAAATCCCCATACTTTAAAGTGTGGCATCTTAGTATAAGTTTTACGAAGCTTTAATTGTGCTAAACAAATGCTGATCCATACTAATGATACTGTAAATCCCGGAATCGCCATTAAATATCCGAATACGCGATCTGGAGAAAAATAAGCTACAAAAGTGCCCCCAATTAAAATAATTGCACTTACAATAACCGTATAAACTGGTACACCATTTTTAGAAATTTTTGCAAAAGCTTTTGGAGCTTCACCTTCAGTTGCTAATGAATACATCATACGTGTACAACCATAAATCCCTGAATTTGCAGCTGATAAAACCGCCGTAATTAGAACAAAGTTCATAATATGAGCTGAACCTTGAAAACCTACTGTTGATAAAACTTGAACAAATGGACTTTCCTGATTGCCAATTTCATTCCATGGAATTAATCCGCAAATAATCAGAATTGGAAGCGTGTAGAATAAAACAATTCTCCAAATTACTCCTTTTATAACTTTTGGTATTACTTTTTCTGCGTCCTTTGTTTCTGTTAAAGTCAATCCAATTAGCTCTGAACCACCATAAGAAAAGATGACGATTAATAAAGCAGAAAATACTCCTGACCAACCGTGTGGGAAAAATCCCTTATGCTGAACATAATTTTGTACATAACCGCTATGATCACTTGGAATAATTCCAAATAAAATTCCAGCGCCTAACGCAATAAATAAAACAATCATTGTAATTTTAATTCCTGCAAACCAAAATTCTATTTCACCATATCGTTTCACATTCATAAAATTAACAGCGACAATAAAAATTGCACTAATAAAACTTAAAGACCATAACGACATTGAAGGAAACCAATATTGTAGAAAGCTACCAGCTGCGATGACTTCAATAACACAAACAACTAACCACATAAAACAGTACAACCAACCAATTACGAAAGAAACTCTTGTACCAAATGCTTTACGAATAAATCCTTTCATATTCAAACCTGGAAACGCAATAGCCATTTCTGCTATCGCACTCATTACAACAAGTAGTAATAATCCAGCAAACAAATATGAAAAAATTACTGCAGGTCCTGCAATCGATACAGTTTCTGATGTTCCTTTAAAAATACCAGTACCAATTGCTCCACCGAGTGCCATGAAACGGATATGTCTTGGTAGTAAATTTTTTTGTAATTCCATTTTCTATCTCCTCTTTCTAACTTGTAATTTTATAAAAAAAAATCGCCCCTGCCACTAACGACAGGGACGATTTTCACCGTGGTACCACCCTAATTGCAGAATTAAATCTGCCACTTGTTTTATTTAACGATCGATGACCGTCTTTTTCAAAGTAAATGTCGACCTTTACTTCGAAAAAGATGCTCTAGGATTGTAATTCATGCTTGTTTTTGTACTGATTCACACCATCCACCAGCTCTCTTAAACAGTGAAACAAACATTACTGTATTCCCTTCATTGCATTTTCTCTATTCAATTTTAAACTAATAAAAAAGTCCCTACTGATTGTATCAGTAGGGACGAATTATTCGCGGTACCACCCTAGTTGCAGAAGTATTCTGCCTCTTAAAAATTTGATAACGATCAAATTTGACCGTTTTTCCCTCAGTAAAGATAAAACTTTACTTCGAAAAAAATAGCTCCAGGACCGAAATTCATCCTTATCTTTGTACTGATTTCCACCAACCATCAGCTCTCTATTACATTGAGATAAGTACTACTTAAATTCCCTTCATTGCTTAAAACTATATTAATCTAATATTAGTAGCTTGATTCTTTTTTTAATATGTTTTGTATTATAGGGGTTATTTCATAATTCTGTCAACATCTTTTTATTTCATTTTGTATTCAACCACTATCCAAAAATGCTAGTTTAAATAGTTTGAAAGCTATGAAATTAATATAATATAATTAAGAAAAATGGAGGGGATCTAATCATGCTAAACATACGAAATGTAAGATTGGAAGATTTAACTGAACTGGTAAACATTGAGCATCTTTGTTTTTCAAAAGAAGAGGCAGCAACAAAACAGGCATTCGAAAAACGCATTAAATTAATTCCTGATAGTTTTTTTGTAGCTGAGGAAGATGGTAAATTAGTTGGTTTAGTAAACGGTCCGGTTATCAATGAGACTTTCATTACAGATGATTTATTTAGCGAAATTAAACAAAATCCTTCTACTGGTGGCCATCAAAGTATATTAGGCATAGCAGTTGCTCCACAAAACCAAAATAAAGGGATCGCATCAAAATTGCTTTCTCATATCGAAAAAGTTTCAAAAGAAAATAAGCGTGATTCAATAACTCTTACATGTAAAGAAAAATTAATTCAATTTTACGAAAACCATGGCTTCATCAATTTCGGTATTTCTAGCTCAACACATGGTGGAGTAAAATGGTATAACATGATTAAAAAACTGTAATAAGGCTTTCAATTTATCGCATCTAAAAAATTGATCATCATGACTATTAAAACAATATGCAGGATAATACAATAAAAACTACCAACATTTCATAATTAAATGTTGGTAGTTTTTTTGTCGTTGTAATTACAATACCATCCTACAATTTAGATAAAACCTCGTTTACATTTTCCCACTCATAAATT
This sequence comes from Bacillus sp. AFS029533, assembly GCF_002585125.1. Lineage (NCBI taxonomy): Bacteria > Bacillati > Bacillota > Bacilli > Caryophanales > Bacillaceae > Bacillus > Bacillus sp. AFS029533. The sequence continues at coordinate 13,038 of NZ_NUQC01000049.1, forward strand.
AGTAAATTTAGTTCAGTACCCGAAAATGTAATTTTATCAGTTTTCAATAGCTCAGCACCATAGTATTCATAGAAAAAGCGCGTTTTATTTTCTTCTAAAACTTCAACGAAAACCCGATTATACCCCCACTTTTGAAACTGAAGGAATAATAATTTCATTAATTGCTTTCCTACTCCTTTACCTTGATATTCCTCAAGAAGATAAATAGATGTTAAGTCACCAGACTGATTGACTTGATTCCTCTCTCTTTTTCCACAATCCGCAAAACCTATAATTTCCCCGTCATCATTTTCAGCAACAACTATATAATCCCCCTCTTTTGAAAGATTATGATTCCACAATTTTTCTCTTTGTTCATATGATAACTTCTCTAAAAACTCGTTAGGAATTATATTTCGATAAGTAGTTTTCCAACTATCAACGTGAACCTTAGCGATTCCTTTTGCATCTGACATTGTAGCTTTCCTTATAATCAAATCTTCCACCTCTCACCACTCTTTTAAAAATATATATACCTTCAACATGACGAAAAGTCCTTCAATTGATACTGATTTATCCCTTAAAGACAGATAACTTAGCAATTTCCTCATCAAATATATTAATATAGCTATTTATAAGTCTGTTTCTGGATTTTAATTGCAATTTTGCCAATTTTATTAGTGATTCTCAGTTTTTAATTGCGTTTTCACATTTTTATTTGCGATACCCGTTTTTTAATTGCGTTTTCACATTTTTATTTGCGATTTCACAGCAAAAAAGCACCCGTCAAAGGTGCTCATATTATCTTTTCCGATTATACTTCTCAAAAGAAATCGTCTGAACCTCATATTTCTTTCCGTTCCAAACATAAAAAAGCTTCAAATTTCCAATCGCTCCTCCGCCATCATTTGAAATCATTACGACAGCATCGGCAACTAGTTTTTTCTTCTCAACAATATAGTCTACTGGTACGTGGGTATATACACTATCGTCAGAAGACGTATCTTTAAACCCTAACGATTTCAAATTAACTTTATAAGTTTTTTGTTTAGTTGTTATGGTTACTATATCCCCTTTTTTCTCCATTTCTACAAGACGTTTAACGGCTTCAGGCACTGATTCAATTGGCACTTCCTTATATTCTTCACTTTGGTCTTCGTTAGTACTAATTTGCAATAAATGAATCGGATCATTGAAATTATCCAATACGATAATAACTTCATTTTGTTTATCTTTATTTAAATCTTCACTAAACATTTTCGTTCCATACTTCCCACTTTTCCATGTTGGAAAGTGATATAAAAATCCTTCATTTCCAATTTGAACGTCAAAATTTCGGTATTCTTTCCCATCTATTCGGTCAGCGATTAAATAGATATTTTCCTGCCACACATCACTTGGGATCCCATTCATCACTACTCGTTCCGCTTGTCGCGCACTTACGGATGAACAAGTAAAAAATGTAAAAGTACTGATTAAAACAATGATTAAACCTCGGTTCATCGAAACACCACCTTTACCATTAAATTGTCCTAATATGGAAAAAATAACCTTAAACTGAAGGATTTACCTATTCACCTTCTATACAAAAAAAAGAGAGCCGCATAAAGCAACTCTCTGTAAATTAAGAATTTATTCCAGCTGTATTTGCCTGTTCCTGCACTATTTCACCTTTAATTCTTCTTTCTAATGCAGGGGTAATTCGAACAAATATTAGAATACCGATTACACCTAAACTTGTTAAAAAGAACGATGTCGCGAAATTTGATAAGTATGCACTTAGTGAAACAGTTATCGAGCAAATAAACATCGCTAAATTAAATGTTAAACCTGCAACCGCCATATAGGAACTCCTTGTTTCATCAGCTGGTAAGTTAGCCATATAGTTTTGTTGAACTGGTACTCTTAATACTTCCGCAACTGTTGCGATGAACATTGCTATAAATAATAGCCAAATAGAGTTACTATATGAAATCACTGCATATCCGCCAACAAATGCAATACAACTCCAAATTAACGTTTTTCGATCATCCAATTTCCCTACTATTTTAGAAGCGAAAAGAGCCATTACGACTACTAATATCGTATTTTCTGTACGCAGAAAACCATTCATCTCGATTCCACCAAATGTCCAATTAAATAAATGTTGTGTGTGGAAATTATTCGCTAATCGTATACTTATATAATTTGTTAATTGAAATTCCATTGAAAGCACTAGCAAACCTGCCAATACATAAAGAATAAAGAGCTTATCTTGAAAAACGTCACGATAATTTGTTATCATTTTTTGAGCATGATGAGCAATCGTCTTTGTTTCCGTCTTTTCAGTAACTAAACTCTCTTCAACAAAGAACGTAATTAAGACCCATGTAACAAGTGACGCAACTGATAGTGCTAATAATAATTCAAATAAATGTGATTTAAATAAAAATCCTCCAAGCATACCACCAATCGCAATTGATAAATTGTTCGACCAGTACATGATTGAGTACATAAGCTTTCGTTCTTCTGGCTTACTCACATCTATTAACATTGCCTGGTTAGCTGGCCCTGCTAGTCCCCAACAAATACTATTCAAAGTCATCATAAAGAATGTAATAAGAGGTGATGAAAACCAAGGTGAATTACAAAGCATCATCGTAATAAACGCAAGTAACCGAATAGTTTCTGCAAACACCATCGTTTTTTTTCGGCCAAACTGATCCGAAAAATATCCCCCAAAAAAGTTCATAATAATTCCTATAAATACATTTACAAGCAAAAGTAATCCTGCTTGTTTTACCCCAAAATGCTTAGATAAATAAATCGCCATAAATGGAAAAATCATACTTCCAATTGACGAACTTAAGAACGATTCGAGTAATCGAATTTTTATATTTTTGTGAAAATTAAGTATCCCCATGCTCTTAAAACCTCTCTTTATCTATTGAATCCCCTTCGTTTTAAACTTGTACTAGATACATTCATTATTTGCATGAAAATTCCCCCTTTTTAAATTTTTCACTTAATTAGCATAGCAGTTATTTCCGATTATGCCAATATGCAACTCTAATACTTTCTCCCTATATAAATGAGAAAAATTGGAATTCCTAAAGCAAAGAAAATTGACTTGTTTAAAAAACTGTATGAGTATTTTTATGTAAAGCTCCCAGGTCATATAAAATAGCAGCGTCACTGTTTTCACACTACAATTCTTTTACCTTAAGGCCATCGAAGTTAAGCTAATCTATTCAATATAAATATTTAGTAAAAAATAACTAAATTTAAACTCGAATAAAACTACTTATTGAAATACGAAACTAATTAGACTATTATCTAATTAGACAATTATAAAAGTAGGTGTATATTAAGTGCAATTAAGTAAAATTGTAGATTTCCATAAAGCTTTAGGTGATCTTACTCGTGTACGCATTATTGCTTTACTTCAGCAAGGTCATTTAAGTGGGCAAGAAATTGCCAATAAATTAAGTCTTAAGCCACCAACAATTACCCATCATATGTCAAAGCTTAGAGAAGTTGGTCTGATTAAAGAGCGCCGAGATAAAAATACAATCTATTTCTCTCTAAATACTAAAATTTTAGAAATGAATGCCAAAGCAATTTTTACAGTAGGAACAGGAGGAGATGCCAATATGGAAATGTCAGTTACTGAAAGTGAACGTTCAAGCATTATCAATAATTTCTTTACTAAGGAAGGCAAACTTAAAATATATCCTGCTCAGCGAAAGAAAAAGCTTGTCGTTTTAGCGCATATGATTAAAGGCCTAGAATTTGGTAGAGTTTATCAAGAAAAAGAAATTAATGAATATTTAAAGGAATTTCATGAAGATTACGCTACATTGAGACGAGAGCTCATTATGTGTCAATATATGTATCGCGAAAATAATCAGTATGAATTAAATCCAGTTGAATTATGGTGGTTAAAATAATTCGGTAAAAAAGAAGAGAGAAAGTAGCATTTAAGGATAAAAAAATCTATGAAAAGAGCATAAAAAAAGAAAAAGAGATATTTTAAAATATCTCTTTTTCTAAATAATTATTTACTTGGATTTGTAGAAATATATTTCTTAACTACTTCCATTACATACCCCTGACAAGCATCAGCTGTAGTTGGATCATATTTACCGCCATTTGTTTTATTGTTTGATAATACGCGAATTCCTAAGAAAGCTACATTATATGCTTGAGAGATTTGAGCTGCAGCTGCGCCTTCCATTTCTTCTACTGAAGTTCCGTATTTAGTATGGAACCATTTAATGCGATCAACTTCATTGTTCCAAACGTCTGCAGATCCGATTGTACCTTCTACAACCTTACCTTTCGTATATTTATTTTTCACTGCATTTGCAGCTGCTAATAAATCTTTATTTCCTTCATAAAAACGTGGTTTTTCAGCATTTGGATCTTCACCTGCACTACCTTCTGAAGCCATTAAGTCCATTGGTTTCCATTGAGTAGCATCAATTCCTTGATTTTCGTCTTTCGTTTCTGTTTTTAAAGAACCAATATTCGTTGTATTTTTACCTAATACGATATCAAAAACATTTAAATTTGGGTCATGACCACCAGATGTTCCTTGGTTAATAATTGCGATTGGTTTATATTTTTCAATTGCAATCGCTGTAGCAGCAGCAGTGTTTTCCATACCTTTACCTGTTTTTGCTACAATAACTGGATAATTATCTAAAGTACCTTTGTAAAATACAAAACTACCTGATTTTTCAATTTTTACATTTTTTAGCTGACTTGCAAACTTTTCAGCCTCAATTGGCATCGGTCCTTCAATAATAATTGGTTTAAGATGTTTAGTTTTTGCTTCTGCAGTGTTCGATTTAAAGTTATAACCTACAGATACAGAGATTAATAGTGTAGAAATGATTCCTAATACACCGTATTTTTTTAACAATGTCTTTTCCCCCTTGATGGTGATCACACTCGATGTTTTAGTCAAAAAAAATGGTCTAAAAAGTAGAACAATCTCTACCTTCTAGACCACGAAAGTTAAAGTATAGATCAGCAATAAATAAAATTTAATGCTACCCATCATGATTGGTTACAAAAAATAAAACCAAGTATACTTTAACCCGTAGTCTAGTTCTTTCATTGGGAACCAGGTAGAAACGCTCAGACCATATTACTGAGCATATACGAGTAATGTTTATGAATGATTACACTGCTAATATATCAAACTTGAAATATATTTTCAATACAAAACATGAACTTTTTTTATAAAATAAACAATAATGTTCGTATTTTAAAAGGAATATTAGATTTAACTTATATAAAACAATGGTTATGTTATTTTTTTCTAAAAAAACCGAAATGAAATTTCATTTTTTAGAATTCGAATTTTATTGGTCTTAAAATTAGCTCCTCTAAAGTGTCTTTCGCATTTTTATGTTCATACAGAATTTCAAACAATGCGTTACAAATCGGTAGCTCAACATTATACTGTTCAGAAAGTTCCTTTAAAGCCTTAATTGTAGAAACCCCTTCCGCTAATTTATCGAACGGTTTACCTTCAACAAATGCCTGTCCAAACTTTCGATTATGACTATGCGCTGAAAAGAGTGTCGCCTCATAGTCTCCTAAATGACTTAAACCGTAAATTGTTAAATCATTTCCCCCCATGGCTCTTATTAAACGAGAAATTTCCCTAGTACCTCTAGCCATCAATGAGCCTTTTAAACTACTATATTTCAATCCATCTAGCATTCCTGCAGCTATTCCCATCACATTTTTTGTTGCAGCTCCAATTTCATTACCAATTAAATCTTGGCCGTAATAAAATCGGATTAACTCGCTGTTAAATGCTTTAGCAATCTGTTTTGTTACTTCAATATTCTCCGAACCAATAACCATACAATTTGGTATATTTCTTATAAAATCCTGTACATGGCCAGGTCCTACCCAAACAGCTACATTGCTATTTTTCCCAACCTCTTCACGAAAGACTTGTGTTAGCCTTTTTCCAGTAGTAGATTCTATGCCCTTCATACAGAGGATAAAAGTTTTACCATGTATTTCATCATATTGACTTAAGCGGTTTGCAAATGTTCTTAGCTCCTGGGCACTAATTGAGATAATAATGACTTCGGCAAAGGATAATGCACCTTCTAAAGAGCTCGTTAACTCAATTCCATCTGGTAGGCTTAAATAGTCATTTTTTCTTGTCAGATTTAAGCCATTAAAATTTCTAGAGTTTTCTCTTCCCCATAGCATGACATTATGGTCAACTCGATTAGCATACCAAGCTAAAAAAGTTCCCCACCTACCGCAGCCTAAGACAGATACATTCATACATTACTCTTCCTTCCAAAATTTATTATCGAGTAAAAGGACTAAACAAAAAACGGAGAAGAAGTCTAATTAGGTAACCTATTAGACTTCTTCGGATTGCTGAAAAATTAGTCTCTTAATTAAAGTTGGTTGTTACTGGTGCCTGTTATGAGGAACCTTTTTGATTCTTTTTGCTGTTTTACTTACTCATGAACCACTCATGAGTAACCTATTTACTTCTTTTTGCTGTTTGACTTACTCATGAACCACTCATGAGTAACCTATTTGCTTCTTTTTGCTGTTTTACTTACTCATGAACCACTCATGAGTAACCAATTTTCTTCTTTTTGCTGTTTTACTTACTCATGAACCACCCATGAGTAACCTTTTTGCTTCTTTCTGCTGTTTTACTTACTCATGAACCACCCATGAGTAACCTTTTTGCTTCTTTTTGCTGTTT